>PANU01000043.1 GCA_002707745.1 Flavobacteriaceae bacterium | reverse complement strand
CGCTTTAGGCTCTAGGCCTTAAGCAATAGGTGTAAAGCCTACAGCTTAAAGCTTATAGCGCCCAAGCTACAACTAAGGTGGCCCGCCTCTTAAAAAGAGATTCGGGTAAATTATAGCGATAACGCTATAGTGCACAAGATTAAGGTGGTTATAGCGATGGGGCTCACCTCTTACCATTCCGAACAGAGAAGTTAAGCCCATTTGCGCCGATGATACTACATTCCGTGAGAAAGTAGGTCGCCGCCTTCTTTAAAGGACTCAATCTAACGATTGGGTCCTTTTTTTTTGCATTAAACTTTTACACGGAATGCGTGGTGGTGCAAGCACTCCAGAGTAGTATAGCAAAGAACGACTATCCCTTGTTATGGTTTAGAATCATAAAACCAATGGCCTTGCACCGTTTACTATATATAAACGCCTTCTTTAAGGTTCGTCCATTTATTTGAACGGACTTTTTTTTATGGGGTAAACCCGCCCTTAAAAGTTCGGTTAAACCTGCCCTTAAAAGTTCGGGTGAACCCGCCCCTAAGAAGGTTCGGGTTAATCTTCCTTAAATTCCAAGCTGGAAATAGACTGAATCTTTTTTAAAATTTATAGATACCCTTTGGGTAGGTTTTTGTTAGCATCGCCTTCATTTTCTGCAATAGCGATAGTAATGACAGCTTGTGCCGAGGCGTGCATCGAGGCACAACTACAATGGATAGCGCGGCTATTGCCATTATGAAAAATGATAATTTAATAGTTGCCATTATTATTCTCTACTTTTTCTTACCTTACCCTATTAAATTGGTATAGTATTATTAACGTAAAAAAATTAAAAATGAAAACTAAAATTACAATTCTATGTACGATGCTACTGGTTGCAGTTAGCCTGGTAAGTACCCAAGCTCAAGAGCGTATTCTGGCACTACAAGAACCCTTTGTTATTTTAATAGACCCTGCAGACGGGACTATTCTTGACCCTTCTTTTATTGATCTGACACCCCAAAACCAAAACCTGCCAAAAGCAATCATTAAAGTGGGAGATGAGCTTTGGATTTCTGACCAGAACGCAGATAGTATTTATAGGTATGATCTGAGCGGTAATTTTTTGAGCACCATCACAGGAGGCATGGACAATATAAAAGGAATGGCGGTTGTGAATAATAATGAGGTTTGGCTAACCAATGCCAATTCAAACAATGGAGCACCTGGAGATGCGCTCATTCGTTTCGATTTTGCGGGAAATAATTTAGGTTTTTACGATACAACTGCAAGCGGATCGGCATTTGATATAGTAGATACAGGAACTGAAGTATTGGTCTCCTACATTTTTACGGGAGACACTAAAATTGAAAGACGTGACTACAACGGGAACATTCTAGGGAATCTGGTGGAAGAAAATGTAGTGAATTTTATCCAACAAATGGAGATTAATACAGCTAATAACTCTGTATACGCTTCTGTCTTTAGTAACGGAACAAATCCACTAGGGTTGTATGAATTTTCTATGGTGGATGGTTCTATCTTAAATTATTATAGCGCAGGTGCCTTACGAGGTGTTGCTGCTCTAGATGATGGGAATGTATTGGTTTCTACCGGAAATAATATAAATTTAGTTAACACCACTACTAACACGAGTACGTTGCTTTCGGCTGGTGGTTCTTCTCAATATTTTATCCGTGCCACATTAACACCGTGTACTCCGCCCGCAACCCCAACAGGAGATGCTACGCAAACTTTTGATGAGGGCGCTACCTTGGCCGATATTGTTGTAGACCCAACCAATGTTACCTGGTATGCAACAGAAATGGATGCCTTAAATGGTACCAACCCTTTAGACAATACAACATTATTAGAAGATGGAGAAACATATTATGCAGTTCAATTTGAAGGGGGTTGTCCTAGCGCACCATTTGCTGTTACGGTGACCGTAAATTGTATTCCCTCCGCAACTCCTACCGGAGATGCCGTACAGACATTTATTGAAGGAGCCACCGTTGGTGATATTGTAGTAGATCCTATGATGGTATTATGGTACGCAACTGAAGCGGATGCACAGAATATGGTAAACCCGTTACTCTTAACAGCGTTATTAGAGGACGGTGAAAACTATTTTGCTGTAAATAATGCAAATGACTGCCCCAGTGAACCTTTTGAGGTTACCGTAAATGTTGAATGTTTGCCATCTGCTACCCCTACAGGTGATGCCACACAAACATTCCCTGAACCTGCTACCTTAGCCGATATCATTATAGATCCTATGGATGTTTTATGGTTCGCTACAGAAGCAGATGCATTAGCCTTACTAAACGAGCTCCCTTTAACTACCATTCTGGAAGCTGGTGAAAACTATTTTGCCGTAAATATGGAAAATGGATGTCCAAGCGAACCTTTTGAAGTTACTATCATCATTGAAGTTCTGGGCTTGAACGATTTGGACAGCACTCCATTAATAATATACCCGAACCCTGTTACTGATCAGGTTACCATAACAAGTACTTCTGAAATTCATACTATTGTTATTACAAACGTATTAGGACAGACTGTCCTTAGTAAGGAAGTTCATCAAAATCAGATTGTTCTTGATGTTTCTGGACTTAGTAAAGGATTATACTTGTTAACTGCGAATGCAGGGGACAAAAAGACTACTGCTAAAATTGTAAAAGAATAACAAAGAATATTTTAAAATATTGATTTAAGAATCAATTTAATACCGCTAAAAAGCGTGTAAATAGTACCAGCCATCCCAAGTATTGCCAGCGGAAGCACGTAATACATTGGGATGGTTTCTTTATTTAAAAACGTAAACGTAAAAGCATACGTGGTTAGTACCAATAGCGGAAGTGCAAGTGCTAAACGTTTTAACCCTTTTATGAGGAGTTGTTTGTTGGTATGTTTTTGCTCTTGATTAGCCATTAGTATATGCGTTAACAGCGCTGCGAACGCTACCGTACTGCTCCAAAAGTTGAGCAGCTTTATCCTGGTCTATATTTAATTCTTGCATAATCATTCTGGTTCCACGATCCAGCAACTTACTGTTGCTTAGTTGCATGTCTACCATTTTATTTCCTTTTACACGGCCCATTTGTATCATGACTGCAGTAGATATCATATTAAGTACTAGCTTTTGAGCTGTTCCGGCCTTCATTCTTGAGCTTCCTGTTACAAACTCAGGGCCTACTACCACAACTACTGGAAACTTTGCTGTTTGGTGTAAAGGGCTACCTTCATTACAAGTAATACACCCTGTGGCAATACCAAGGGAGTTACATTTTTCCAAGGCACCAATTACATAGGGGGTGGTACCCGACGCGGCAATGCCAATAACAACATCATTAATTCCAATCTGATGCTTTTTTAAATCTTCCCAGCCTTCATTTATAGAATCTTCAGCAAATTCTACGGCCTTTCTAATAGCTGTATCTCCCCCAGCGATAAGCCCAACCACAACGCCGTGATCCAAACCAAATGTAGGAGGAATTTCACTGGCATCTACAATACCCAGTCTGCCGCTTGTTCCGGCTCCCATATAAAATAAGCGGCCACCTTCCTTTAATTTTTCTGCAACAACTGTCGTGAGTTTTTCAATTTGTGGAAGTGCTTTTTCAACTGCTAGAGGAACTTTTTTATCTTCTGTATTAATATTTGTTAGCAATTCCAGAACACTCATATGTTCTAAATGATTGTACTGTGAATCTGCCTCGGTTGTTTTGATGAATTTCATAGATTCAAATTTACAAAATAACATTGCCTTAGTTTCCTAAAAGAGGGGATTAGGTTTTATTCAACGGTATACGTCAAAATAGATACTTCTGAAATCCTGAAATACCCCAATGGAAAATTGTCCTCGTTGGTAAGGTTAATAATGTTCCCGCGAACGGTTGCAGGTTGCGTCTCAAAAGGGCCACCCCCCTGATCTCCAGTTTGCTGTAATAAAACAAACATAAAATTATAAAATTGTTCGTTAACGCCGTGTAAGTAAAATGCTACTTCATCTCCAGGTTCAAGATCATCTACCGAATAGAATCCAAAAATTTCATTCCCGTCAAAAAATTCATCACTATAGACATCTGCCAGGTACCCCCGGGAAGAAAATCCTTCAAAAAAGTAGTAGTTTTCGGCGTTTGGAGGATCGTTAAAAAATACTTTCAGATCTATTTCATCATTGGAGAAACCACCTTCATCATCTTGTTCTACAAATAATAAAGGTACTCCAGAAATTAAGGTTTCGGTAGCAGTATACGTTTCACCATCTACTGTTATATCCAGCGTATAAACTACTCCAGGTTCCGGTTCCAAGTTTGTAATGGTATAACGGCCCTCTTCTATAAAAGGTACGGGTATAGGAACTCCATTTTGGGGAGTTATAGTTACAACAGCATTATTTACAAAAGCAGGTTCCGAATCAAAAAAAGGAATGGTTTTACTTAATTGCACTTTTAAAGCAGCGTCTTTAGTATCTATTTGCTTCTGAAAGTTTGCTTCAATTACCAGCTTGGGTGTGCCTTCATTTAAATCTACATCTACTACATCTTCACAGGCTCCAAAAGTGAGCGCCAGGACCAGGATACATATTATTCTTTTCATCATCATCAAAATTTAAAATTATAGGTTACCGAAGGAATAATCCCAAAAATAGACAAACGCACCGCTTCATTCTGACCAATATCTGTATTCTCGCTAAAGGATAAGGAGGCAGCATTTTTCCGGTTGTAAATATTATACACACTAAACACCCATTCCCCTTTCCAGCGCTTGGTGCTGTTGGGTTTTGGAGTCCAGGTTGCAGAAATATCTACGTGATGAAAAGCAGACAGTCTGCTGCTGTTTCTTGCTTCGTATACAGGTACTACCAGGTTGCTGTATTCGTATTGTCCGTTTGGAAAGGTACTGGGCCGTCCGGTTTGATATATAGCATTGGCACCAAAAGACCACTTATCAGTAAGCTTGTATTGGGCGGTAATAGAAATATCATGGGGTTTGTCCCAGGCGGCATTGTACCATTGTCCTTCATTTATACCTATCTCCTGAGATGTTCTTCCGGGGGTTCGTTGTTCGCTTTTGGATAAAGTATAGGCTATCCAGCCTTGCAGTCTTCCACTTGTTTTTCTCAGTAAGAGCTCCAGCCCGTACGCTCTGGCTTCCCCTTTCAATAAAATTTGCTCCAGGGCATTGTTGGCAATCAAATCGGCATCATCTACATAATCCAGTCTGTTGTCCACTGTTTTGTAAAAGGTTTCGGCTTCCAGAGAGAAGTTTTCAAATTTTTTAAAGAACCCAAGTGCTACCTGATCTGCTGTTTGTGGTTCTATAAATTTTCCGCTGGGTGCGTAAATATCGAAAGGCGTTGGGGATGTGGTGTTGCTAATTAAATGTATGTACTGTGCGGTACGGTTATAACTTGCCTTTATGGAAGAAGTTTCATTTAATTGAAAAGCAGCTGAAATTCTGGGTTCCAGGTTTCCAAAAGACTCAATAATGTCGCTTCTCTTAAAAGAAACAGTATCTATAGGCGTGGCTTTTTGATAGATTTCTAAATTTGAATTATATAGAATTGGGTTGTTGTTTTCATACACGTTTAGCGCATCCTGTCCCAATCGTGCAAAGGTAGAAAAGCGCAATCCTGCTTGAACGGATAGCTTATCGCTCACTTTAATTTCTGCATCGGCATATATTGCGTTTTCGGTGGCGTATTTTTTAGTGGTATTAAATGGATTGATTCCTGAAGTTTCGGTAGTAGGATTAATTTCGCCTGGATTAAATTTATAATAGATCCCGTTAAGACCGTATTGGAGTTTTACTTTTTCTGAAATATAATGGCTGAAATCGTATTTAAGATTAAAATTCTGAATTCCACTGTCAAAGTCAAATTCCACAAATTGAAGTTTCAGACCATAATAATAATCTGAGTAAATCAAGGAAAGATTACTAAAAAGCTTGTCGTTAAACAAGTGATTCCAGCGTACGTTCACGGTTGCATTTCCAAATTTATTACTGAAACTATCTGAAATTTCGAACACATCCCGACCAAAATAGCCGGAAAGAAAAACCCTGTTATCCTTGTTAATGTTGTAGCTTATTTTTGTGTTTAAATCATAAAAGTAGGCACTATTATCAATGTCAAAAACAGGTAAGAACAAATGGGCGTAGCTACTACGTCCTCCAATTAAAAATGAAGCAGTATCTTTTTTTATAGGTCCTTCCAGCAATAATCTACTCGCTACCAGGCCAATTCCTCCATTCGCTTCAAACTGCCTTAAATTTCCATCTTTTTGATAAATATCCAGTACCGACGATATCCTGCCACCGTAGCGTGCGGGAATGCCACCTTTGTATAAGGTTAAGTCTTTAATAGCGTCTGGGTTAAAAACCGAAAAGAAGCCAAATAAATGGGAAGAATTATAAAGTGTAGCCTCATCCAGCAGGATTAAATTCTGGTCTGCTGCACCCCCACGTACATTAAAACCACTGGCGCCTTCACCCGCATTGGTAACTCCAGGTAACAGCGTAATTGCATTTATAACATCTTTTTCTCCTAATACAACAGGAATTTTTTTTATGGTTCCTGCAGTAAGACGGTTTACGCTCATTTCAGGTTTGCGTATGTTAAGTGCTTCTATATCGGTTTTTATAATTACTTCGTCCAGTTGCTGGGTATCTTCGGTTAAGCTTATGCTGGTAGTGGTATTGGAGGTAAGTATAATAGTTTTTTGTACGGTTGTAAAACCAACATTGGTAAAATAAACTTCGTAGGTGCCTTCCGGTAACGTAATAGAATAAAAACCGTATTCGTTGGTAATGGTTCCTGTCTGGAGTGACGGGATGGTTACGTTTACATTTAGTAAGGTTTCGCCAGAAGACGCTTCAGAAATAACACCGCTTAGCGTATATTTTTCTTGCGAGAAGGCTAAGGTGCTTAAAAATATGCACAGTAGGCATAAGATATTTTTCAACTGCAATTATTTTTTAAAATACGTTTCTGAAAGTAATAGCTTCTTAAGATTAAAAGCCAGCATCCTGAGCATGTTGAAAGAAAATTTAAATTGCAACTTCAACAGGCTCAGTTTGACAAGCTATAGTAGCATTTTTAATTAAGCAATTCCTGAAAGTATTTCATTTAAGGTTTTGCTGGCACGCATTTCTTCGTTTACACGGTTTTCATTAGGATAGTAATATCCTTCAATGCTCACCGGACTTCCTTGTGCGTCTAAGAGCTCCTGTAGAATTTTTGATTCGTTGGCGTTCATTTTTTCAGCAACAGGAGTAAAACGCTTTTTTAAAGTTTCATCTTTATCTTGTTTTGCCAAAGCTTCGGCCCAGTATTTTGCTAGGTAAAAATGACTTCCGCGGTTATCAATTTCGTTTACTTTTCGGGAAGGACCTTTTTTGTTTTCGAGTAGCATTTCGGTAGCATCGTCTAACGCTTCGCCTAAAGCAATTGCATTGTTATTGTTATAGGTAGTGCCTAAATGTTCCAGAGAAACTGCCAGTGCTAAAAACTCACCTAATGAGTCCCAGCGTAAGTGTCCTTCTTCTATAAATTGTTGTACGTGCTTTGGAGCCGACCCTCCCGCACCTGTCTCAAACAATCCGCCGCCATTCATTAAGGGAACGATTGATAACATTTTGGCACTGGTTCCTAATTCCAGAATAGGAAAGAGATCTGTTAAATAGTCGCGTAACACATTTCCGGTTACCGAAATAGTGTTTTCTCCATTTTTTACACGTTTTAGTGTGTATTCTGTAGCCTTGGCAACGGACATGATTTTAATTTCCAATCCGTTGGTATCGTAGTTGGGGAGGTATTTATTTACTTTTTTAATTAATTCGGCATCGTGGGCACGGTTTTCATCCAACCAAAAAACAGCGGGCCAACCTGTGGCTCTAGCACGGCTTACAGCTAACTTTACCCAATCCTGAATTGGCAAATCTTTTACCTGGCACATACGCCAAATATCTCCTTCGCTTACGTTATGTGCCATTAAAACTGTTCCGTTATTATCGATCACTTCTACAGTACCTGCATTTTTTATTTCGAAGGTTTTGTCGTGCGATCCGTATTCTTCAGCTTTTTGAGCCATTAGCCCAACATTAGGTACGGTTCCCATGGTGGTAGGATCGAAGGCACCATTTTTCTTGCAAAATGCTATAGTAGCCTCGTACAAATCGGCATAACTACTATCTGGAATTACGGCTTTGGTATCTTGTTGTTTTCCTTGGGGGTTCCACATTTGTCCGGAAGTTCTTATCATTGCCGGCATCGAAGCATCAATAATTACGTCACTAGGAACGTGTAAGTTAGTAATGCCCTTATCGCTATTTACCATGGCCAGATCTGGATTGTCTTCCAGTGCTTTGTCTATGTCGCTTAAAATTTCATTGCGTTTTGCTTCCGGAAGGTTGCCAATATCGTTTAAAACATCACCTAAACCGTTGTTTGGATCTACCCCTGCTTCTTTTAAGGCCTCACTATGTTTTTCAAAAACATCGGCAAAAAACACACGAACGGCGTGCCCAAAAATAATGGGGTCGCTCACTTTCATCATAGTGGCTTTCATATGTAACGAAAACAAAACACCTTTATCTTTTGCGTCCTGTACCTGTTCTTTTAAGAACGACAATAATGCTTTTTTCTCCAGTACAGATGCATCAATAATCTCCCCTTTTAGTACTGAAATAGTTTCTTTTAGTACAGTTTCGGAACCATCTTTTGCTTTTAGAATAATAGAAACTGCTCCCTCTTTATCCAGGGTAACCGATTGTTCATTGTGACGAAAATCGCCTTTACTCATCGTGGCTACGTGACTCTTGCTGTCTGCGTCCCAGGCGCCCATACGGTGTGGATTTTTCTTGGCGTAGTTTTTTACGGCCTTAGGGGCACGACGATCACTGTTCCCTTCTCGTAGTACAGGATTTACAGCACTCCCTTTTACTTTGTCGTAGGCTGTTTTTATTTTTTTCTCTTCGTCAGTTTTTGGGTTTTCCGGATAATCCGGGATTGCAAATCCTTTGGCTTGTAATTCTGAAATAGCTGCAACTAACTGCGGTACGGAAGCACTAATGTTGGGTAATTTAATAATGTTGGCTTCAGGAGTTTTTGCCAGTTCGCCTAATTCTGCCAGGGCATCATTTACTTTTTGATCTGCCGAAAGGTAGTCTGCCATGTTTGCTAAAATTCTTCCTGCCAATGAAATGTCTCTGGTTTCAATTTGAATGTGAGACGGTTTTGTAAACGCTTTAACAATGGGTAAAAACGAATGTGTTGCCAGATACGGGGCTTCGTCGGTTTTGGTATAGATAATTTTAGCAGTCTTGGTCATAGGGATCAATTTTATTTCGGTTGAAAATGAACTTTGTATGGTTTTACCGTATATATAAATTACGGATTGCGAAGATACGGATTTAGACGGGTCTTTAAAAGCGAAGTGATGGTGTGGGTGGAAAGTTTAGCAGTTTTTTAATATACAGCGCGTAGCTTGTAGCGGATAAGACGCTTTGCGGCGAATATTTAGTGTCAAACAGTAAATAGTAGGAGGAAAAGAGGCTAAAACAAAAAAAGCCATAACAGCATGCTGGGCACTATGTTATGGCTTCTTGTGAAAACGTACCGTTACCAACTCATCTTTACGATGTAATGCAAGTTTATTATACCCTTGCAGCTGTGGCCGTATTTCAAGAAAGAAGTATTTCTGTTTTTGTGTTAGGCGTCCCTTGCAATTTGCATTGCTGGATTCATCCTTCAAAAAACTACTTCCAAACTTTTCAAAAATCTTCAAACTGACCATTCACAAAGAACCGTTAGCGTGTCAAACAATTTTTAAAAAGAGATAAAGAACGTTACTTTATGTTTACAAAACAATAGTTGTATTGTTTCGATAGTGCTAAAGTAGTATACAAATTGAAATTTCCAAATTTTGTAAAGGTTTTAATATGAACAAGTTATAAACTTGAGTTATCAACAATTGTTCACAAACAAAAAGCGACCCCAAACTGGAGTCGCTTTGTAATGTAGGCTGGGAAAGCTTACTGACGCTTTTCGCGGATTCTTGCTTTCTTACCAGTAAGACCTCTAAAGTAGTAGATACGTTTTCTGCGTACACTACCTTTTTTGTTGATCTCAATTTTTTGCAATGCCGGTAAGTTCATTGGGAAGATACGCTCTACACCAACAGTTCCTGACATTTTACGGATGGTAAAGGTTTGGGTTACTCCGGTTCCTCTTAACTGGATAACAACTCCTCTAAAAAACTGTGTTCTTTTTTTCTCGCCTTCACGAATTTCGTAGTACACGGTAATAGTGTCTCCAGCTGAGAATTTTGGAAATTCTTTTTTGGTTACAAATTCATCCTGTACAAATTTTACTAACGCTTCCATTGTTATGGTTTTGATATTGTTATGGTTACAGCAACGTTCACGAGTCTCGTCAGAGGTTGGTGTAAATCGAGTGCAAAGATACTCTTTTTTTGAAAGGAACAAATGGTTATGGAAAGAAATTACATTTTCTTTACTACAGTGTTAATCCAGGTTGAAATATCGACCATGACATATGGAGCTATGGTTTGTTCAATCCTGCCATATTCAAAAACAGAACCTGTAGTACTCTCCTGAAATAAATGGTTGAGCTTTGGGTAGGATTTGGTGGTAATATTTTTTTCAGGATAGGAGCTTTTCAATTGTTCTAAGGCCTCCAGGTTTTCTTTAGATGGAACCTGTGTATCGTTTTCGCCATTAAGAGCCAGGATAGGGCAATGGGTGTTTTTTAAAGCTTCGGCTGGGTTGTAATTAAGCATATTATAAAACCACGGACTGGTATAGGAAGTTACTATTGTATTTGTGTATACTTCGGGTGTCATCCCTTTGTTTTTAGCAAAATCGGGATGTTTGCTTACATAGTCTTTTGTAAATGTTTTTAAGCTTTCGGCTAAATTTTCCAAAGGTGTTGTGGTAATTATTGACATTAATTCCGTGTCAAAAAGCACCTCTTGCTTGATATAACTTTCTGAGGAGCCCATGGAGCGCAACGACAACTCTTTTTGGAGCTTCATAACTTCATCTCCCTGAATGGTCACCCCAGCCAGCAATACAATAAAGCCAATGTCCTTAGGACGGTTACTGGCCACCATAGGCGCTATAATGCCACCTTCGCTATGCCCTATTAATCCGATAGCTTTTTTATTAATTTCGGGTCTGGTGTTTAAAAAATCTACTGCAGCTTCTACATCTCTCGCAAAATCCTGGGTAAGTGCTTCTTTAAAATTTCCTGTAGATTCGGCTGTGCCACGGTCGTCATAACGTAATACAGCTATGCCTTGTTTTGTGAGGTAATCTGCCAGCACCCAGAAAAGTTTGTGTCCCATGATTTCTTCATTCCTGTTTTGAGCTCCACTGCCGCTTATAAGCACTGCCGCCGGGAAATTACTTCCTTCATCCGGAAACGAAAGTGTGCCCGCCAGCGTTACACTGTCTTTTATATTTTTAAAGGTGACCTCTTCTATGGTATACTGAAAAGGCGGGGTAGGGGTTTGTGGACGGTTTAGGCTAGATTGCCCCAGGCCGCTAAACGATAAACACAGTGCCAAAAATAGTAGTGCGTAGGTTTTCATACAATGCATTTTTTTGTTGCATGAAAGATAACAAAATTTAGGTGATACTATGTGACTATTGTAAATCTGCTGCAAAAATGTTTACTTCGTTGGAACCGAATTGAGGATTACCATACGAAACATACAATTTATTATTAATTATCTCTATATTGCTAATAGAGCTATACAAATCTGAATCGTCAAGATTATGGTCTAACACTGTAAAAGAATTATCTTGTGTATTGTATATACCAAAATTGATAGTTTTATCGTCTCCCGCAGCGTCACCGTCGCCGTTGGTGTCTGTTCTTGTTTCATAACCCACATAAATGAAACTTCCTTTTTTTGCTGTATAAACCCGGATTGGTTTTTCTGGCATTATATTTAATGTGCTTACAGAACCGCTAGTTAAATCTACTTTACTAATAGTTGTATTAAAATCTGAATATAAAGCTAGAGGGAAATTGTTTGAACCTCCAAAAACGTAATAGGTATTACCTACTATTTCTGCGCTGGCATCAAGTTTGGCATCTGTAAAAGTAGCGATGTCTGAAAATTGATTGTCCGAAACATTATACCTTTTTAAAAGCCCAGTATCCTGGTTTGTACCGTCAATATTATTTTCGTTACCTAAAAAATAAATATTTTGATCCTTCGCTGCACTACTATACTTTGAATATTTTAAGTCATGAAAATTTGTGACAACTGGATCTCCATCAACTGGTAAATCATATATATTAATATACTGACCTCCAAGTACTAACAGGCGGTCATTTATTATGTGTAACCTTTTGGTGACAAATTGCGATTCTTCATAAATATTGGTGCTCCAGGTGTTGGTAGAAATATTGTATGTTTTAACAACCTCTGTGCCTTTATCCCTTTCTGAAAAATATAAACTGTTTCTATTTTCGCTTGAGGTCATACCCCCATTTGTGCTTAATAGGCTTCCGTTGGCAGTTGTTGTACTGGTAATAAACGTAAACTCAAGACCTGTTGGTATTGGGTCTTCCATTTCGTTTTCTTCTGAATTATCATCCCCTTCACAAGAAGTCAAGAAGATCCCTAAAATAAGTAGGGGTAGAAAAAATATCTTTTTCATAGTATTTATTTTTGCGCAAAATACCCTTTATCGTTCGTAATAAATAGTTTTTTAAAAAAAAAATATAATCTCTCGGAAGCTATTCCTCCAGTAAATCCGGCCTCAACTTTTCAGTTCTCTTGTAAGCTTGTTCTTCACGCCATTCCTCAATTTTCGGGGTGTTACCACTGGTAAGAATTTCCGGGACTTTCCAGCCTTTATAGTCTGCTGGGCGGGTGTAAATGGGAGGCGCTAATAAGTTATCCTGAAAACTATCTGTTAACGCACTGGTTTCATTTCCTAAAACCCCTGGTAACAATCTTATAACGGCATCACAAACAATAGCTGCCGCCAATTCGCCACCGCTCAGTACAAAATCGCCCACCGAAATTTCCCGCGTAATAAATTGGTCGCGTACGCGCTGGTCCACGCCTTTGTAATGTCCACAAAGAATTATAATGTTCTTTTTTAAAGAGAGTTCATTGGCAATGCCCTGGGTTAATGTTTTTCCATCCGGGGTCATATAGATTACTTCGTCGTAATCTCGTTCCGATTTTAATTTTGAAATACACTTGTCAATAGGTTCAATCATCATTACCATTCCGGCGCCGCCACCAAATTGATAGTCGTCTATCTGGTTGTAACTGTTGGTTGAAAAATCCCGAAGGTTGTGCGTATACACTTCTACAAGCTCTTTTTCTAAAGCGCGTTTTAAGATGGAGGCTTCAAAAGGGCTTTTAAGCAATTCTGGGAGTACAGTGATGATGTCAATTCTCATGGGGGTAGGCTTGTGATATTTATTTAAGTATGTTTTGAAATTTTTACCCTTCCGAATTTCGGAATACAATGCAACTTTTTATTATAAAATTTTAACCGAAAATTTGCCTTTCCCGAAGGATCAAGTTTAAAAAGGTTTTCTTCCTTTATTCTTATTGCGTTTGTTGAAATTTTTATCGCCTTTGGTTTTTGCTTTTTTGTATTTCTTTTTAATGGTGCGTTTGTAGCTTCCTCCTTGATTGGTTTTACTGTTTTTCTCGCTTTTTTCGTGGAAGCTGGCTCCTTTTTCTTCCGCGTTAATGGTATGCGGATTGTCACGTTCTACAATCTTTGGCTGTTCTTCCCAGGTAAGTTTTTTTGATACTTCAACAGTTTCTGGCAATTCCAGTTGTTGAATTGTAAGGTTCATTAAATCTTCAATCGCCTTTTTATAGCCTTGTTCGTCCTGGGTGCTTAGTAAAATAGAAGTTCCTTCAGCTTCGGCCCTACCTGTTCTACCTATTCGGTGCATATAGTTTTCGGGAAACCGTGGCGTGTCTACATTTATAACGTGGCTTATATTTTCCAGATCCAATCCACGAGCCATAATATCGGTTGTTACTAAAATACGGGTTTTATTGGCGTTAAAATCTTCTATAGAGCGTATCCTGTAATTTTGTGTCTTGTTAGAGTGTATCACGGCGACTTCACTTCCGAAGAAATCATCGAGAATATCAAAAACCAGATCGGCACTTTTTTTATTGGGAACAAAAACCAGTGTTTTTTGATAAGTTTCTTTGTCCTGCAACAGCTCTTTCAGCAAATTTACCTTGGTGTAAAAGTTGGGAACATCGTATGCAAATTGTGAAATGTTATCCAAGGGGGTTCCACTTACGGCAACCGAAACAGTAGTGGGATTTCTAAAGAAACTTGTAATAAATTCGGCTACATCATCGGTCATAGTTGCCGAAAACATGATGTTTTGCCGTTGTTCAGGAAGCAATTCAAATATGTTGGTAAGCTGAAACCTAAACCCCAGATCCAGCATGATGTCTACTTCGTCAATGACCAGTTTCTTAATGCTCTTTGGTTTTAGGGAACGGCTCAAAAGCAAATCGTACAATCTTCCTGGTGTTGCCACTACGATATCTGCGCCCTGCATTACCAATTCTTTATGCTGATTGATATTCACACCCCCGTACACCCCAACTACCCGAATGGAGCTGTACTTTCCAAATTTTTCAATTTCTTCTACCACCTGAATCACAAGTTCGCGTGTAGGAACCAATATTAAAATCCGCGGATCCGTTTGTTTTGAAAATTTAAGTCCGTTAATTAAGGGAAGCATATATGCAAAGGTCTTCCCGGTTCCTGTTTGTGCAATTCCAACCACATCGGTCCCTGACATAATAGGGGAGAAGGATTGTGATTGAATCTCGGTAGGTGTTGTAAAGCCTAGATCTTCAATTGCGTAGTGCAACTGTTTGTTCAGCTTAAAATCTTGAAAAGAATCCATGTACAAAGGCTTTTGGCAAAATTACAACTTTCTGCTAGTTTACGGCTGTATTGTTTATTTAATAAGAAAGTAGAAATCTAGAAAAAGCAAAGTATATAAAGCTGAATGTAGTCTTTTTGATATATTGATGAAGTAAATTGGGTTTGTATATATACCCGCTAATGGGTATTGGGTAGTATGAAGCGTTAAACTATTTTTACAAACTAAATTTATAAGATGAAAAATATATGTATGCTTATCCTTGCTGTTTTTATTTTAAACAGTTGTAGTACTGATGAAGAAGAATCAAATAATGAAGAAAATAACCCAATTGAGTCCTTAGATCTAGGTGCTGTCTATACCCAACAAATACTTAGGTTTACGAGTGAAAATATGATTGCAGAGCAATATCAGGCTTCTTTAAATGGAAGCACTTTTAAAATTGAAAAGTTTAATGCTGTTGAATATGTTATGGTGGTTCCAAATACAACAGATTTAGGAGCACAAGAAATTGTAATTGCAGGTTTAGACAATTTTGTAATAACAATTAACATTTTAGAAACCCTAATCTCTGATGGAGCTCAAACAACATTACAACCTCTATTTGATAATTTTTCAGACTTTGAAGATACAATAGATGTGTCTGATGCTTATGGAGGAACTGTAATTTCAATCCTCGATGCTTTTGAAGAAAATTACCAAACACTATCTGATACAGATAAAATACAATTGGCTAAATTTTATAATGCAAATAAAAATTTTATCGATGAAGTTGTATTGGCTACGTATGATAGAAGTGCAAACAGTCAATTGGTTCTCGTAGGGAAGTACTTACTTGCTGTAGGTACATTTTCTGTTGCTACAGTGGCTGCTACTCTGGACCCTGAGCCTGTTTCTAAAGGGCTATTGGTTGCCATTGCTGGAATTGCGCTTTACAAATCTTACGATTTCAAAGATCAATTATCTGAAGAAACACTCAAGAAAGTAAATATGGCTGTAAACTATATTACATCTGCATTAGATACACGTTCTATGGAAGATCGTCTTGAATTATTCAATAATGAGACAGTTAGCTTCCCTTTAGAGACAAAAGATAGAATTCTTATTTCGTCTGATCAAAACGATACTAATGAAAACCTAGTTGATTTCTTCGATAGCTTTTCAATTTTTAACGCCACTATAGATAAACTTAACATTGCAATACAATTTGTTAACGACAATATCTGGTTTTCTAACATCCCATTAGTTGAAAGAGATTCTTTTCCTGATTCTGCTTCTATTGCCGATGTTATTGCAAATCAATCTATTTTTAATTCTACTAATTTTACGATTAGCGATTCTCAGGTAAACTTAAACAGCGTTACATTTAATAATGGGACTATTAGTATTAATGCAGGTTTTGTAAATCCAAATTTTCCGGGCGAATTTTTAGACACTTTTCTGGAGTTTACGTATACTGATGATTTTAATGAAATGGAGGGTAAGTTTCCTGTACGGATTTATAAAGAGGTAAATTTTGAGTTTACTGGAACTTGGCATAGAACGCATTATACCGATGATACACGAACCGAGATCTCACAGATATCGGTAATTGAATTTGGAACTGGCGGTCTAGGCCAGGAAGTGCTGGTCATACTGCCAAATGGAGATTCACATCCTGCTGATTACACTTGGTCTCAGAGCTATAATAGCAGTACATCTCAAGTCTCTATTTTTTGGTCGAATGTTGAGTATCGATTTGATTATGATTCTAATAAACCCAATTATATGTTGGGACAATGTTTTGACCTTTGCAATGAAGGTTATAATCTAGACATAGAAAAACTATAAGTTGCTTCAAAATATTTTAAACCGCATAAAAAAGCCCATCCTAACTAGGATGGGCTTTAAATTATTTGGTTTATAAACTACTAGTAATACGTATATCTTCTAACGTTGGCAATATACTTTGCCAAACGGATTACCTGATGGCTGTAGCCATATTCGTTATCGTACCAAACATACAGCACACAGTTTTTGCCGTCTGCCGTTACAATAGTCGCATTGCTGTCGTAAATGGAAGGAGCCGAAGACCCAACAATATCACTGGATACCAACTCATTGTTTAAGCTGTATTTAATTTGCTCTACCAGGTTACCTTCCAGAGCGTATTTCTTCATAATAGCATTAATTCCATCTACCGATGTTTTTGCTTCCAATTCCAATTTCAAAATTGCCAGAGAACCGTTTGGTACCGGTACACGGATTGCATTAGAGGTTAATTTACCTTCAAAAGATGGTAATGCTTTACTTACCGCTTGTCCTGCACCTGTTTCAGTAATAACCATATTCAAGGCTGCAGCTCTACCACGACGGTATTTTTTATGCATATTGTCAACCAGGTTCTGGTCGTTGGTATAGGCGTGGATGGTCTCCAAATGGCCGTGAACTACTCCTAAACTATCTTCCACAGCTTTTAAAACCGGCGTAATAGCATTGGTAGTACAAGATGCTGCTGAAAAAATGTCAACTTTTGTAGGATCGTGCTCCAGGTGGTTTACACCGTGAACGATATTCGGAACATTTTTCCCAGGAGCGGTTAACAGTACTTTGCTAGCCCCATTTGGTACCAGGTGGCGTGCTAAAGCAACATCATCTCTAAAGGCACCTGTGTTATCTATAATTAAAGCGTCGTTAATGCCATAGGCTGTATAGTCTATTTCTTCCGGAGCGTTTGCTGAAATAATATGAACCGTAGTTCCGTTTATGATCAAGGCCTTATTTTCCAGATCTACACTTACCGTACCAGGGAAGTCTCCGTGAACTGAATCGTATTGTAATAAAGAAGCTCTTTTTTCCAGAACCGTTTGGTCTACTGCGCCACGGGTTACAATAGCCCGTAATCTCATTTGGTTTCCTTTCCCTGTGCGGGTCATTAACTCCCGTGCCAACAACCTACCAATACGTCCAAAGCCGTATAATACCACATCTTTTGGGGTAATGTTTTTTACGTCCTTAGCATCTTTTAATTTGTCTGAAACAAACGCCATTGCATTGGCATACTGATTGTCCTCCAGGTGATATTCGTAGGTAAGTTTTCCAATATCTAATTTTGCAGGAGGAAGATCCATCTGGCTAATAGCTTGTGCTATTTCAACACTATCAAAAATTGAAATCGGTTTTTGACAAAACTCTCCAGCGTATTCGTGTAAATTTAGTATTTCACTTACGTTGCGGTCAATTAATTGGTTGCGAAAGAGGACCAGCTCGATAGATTTGTCATACCATAAATCGCTTACGGTTTTAATAAATTCTACTGAAGCTTTTCGGCGGTCGGTTTGAAAAGACAGTTCTTTTTCATAAACGTCATCAAAACTCATAGTGTGTGTTGTTTAGGGGCCTTTTCAACTAAAGAAAAAAGGCGGGTTAAATTTTGTGCAAAAGTACTTAATTTTGAACTTTTGGTAAATTATTTTAGTAAAAATAAACACCCCAAAGCTTAAAAACTTTGGGGTGTTGTTTCAGATAAAATTGGGTACACTGTATTTTATCTGAAAATATAAGAGTTTAACTGTCCCTTACTGTCGACAAAGGTAAGTTTTACAGGGTCTCCAAATCCACCCTGCTTCATGATATCTTTTACATCGTCAATATTGTTTACATTTTTATCGTTTACACGTACAATTACCGCTCCCTTTAAAGGCGCTAAATCGTCACTGGCAGCATCTGATACTACTACCCCGTTGGAAACACCATAGGCGTCCAGCTGTGCCTTATTGGCATTACGTACTTCGAGGCCGGTGTCTTCAATGGTAAAGGTTTCCAGTTTAATTAATGTTACGGGAACAGTTCTTTTACCACCATTTCTTTGTACGGTAACATCCACAATGTCATTAGGTCTTTTTGAGCCTAAATACCCCACAAGGTCTGAAAATTTTGAAATTTTAAAGCCATCAATTTGTTTGATGATGTCCCCTTGTTTTAGCCCTCCTTTATCGGCGCCACTTCCTTTTTCAATATCGGCTATATAAACCCCTTGGGTAATATCTATCCCTTGTTTCTGGGCAAGCTTCGTCGGGAGTGTAGAAATTCCTAAAATCCCTCTTTGCACGCCACCAAACTCCATAATGTCTTCTACTACCTTACGGGCATTGTTACTGGGGACAGCAAACGAATACCCCACATAGCTTCCGGTTTCAGAAGTAATGGCTGTGTTAATACCAATTAATTCGCCACGGGTATTTACCAAAGCTCCTCCGCTATTTCCACGGTTTACGGCAGCATCGGTCTGGATAAAGGATTGCGGGTTACGGTCAAACTCATTTAAATCGCGGGCTTTTGCACTTACTATTCCAGCGGTAACTGTGGAGGTAAGGTTAAACGGATTTCCAACGGCCAGTACCCATTCGCCAATTTTTATATTGTTACTGTCGCCAAAGGGTACGTATGGAAACTCTTCATCGCTATCTAATTTTATTAGGGCGATATCGGTTTTTGGGTCTGTACCAATGAGTTCGGCCTCGTAGGTTCTGTTGTCGTTTAAGGTAACCTGAAGCTGGGAAGCGTTTTCAATTACGTGATTATTGGTCACTATATAACCGTCCGGAGAGATAATTACCCCAGAGCCAGAGCCCACAATTGGACGTGCTTGTCCGCCACCATAAAAGTACTCCATGATATTTGAGGGTTGGCGTCCCATTGTAGTGTTTTTAACGTGCACTACAGCATGAACCGTCTTTTGAGCAGCATCGGTAAAGTCGGTGTCCATAGCCGACACCAGATTTGAGGTGTAATGAGTAGGAATGAAGGACGATTCGTCCTGTGTGGTATAAGCAGAGGTATCGGGTTCAACAAAATATTTGTATCCACCCAAAGTAAGCGCTCCTGCAACAAGCGCAACCAGAAATAATTTTGCGGTCTGTTTCATGTTTCTTTCTTTTAAATTATACTTAGGTAACATTTAATAAGACGACACTATTGTGGTAATATTTCGTATTTAACGCACATTTAACAGCTACAAAACAGTAAGACTCGCCAGAGCAATTTGTACATTTGTTGCTATGGAACTTCAGTTTTATAAATATCAAGGTACGGGTAACGACTTTGTCCTTGTAGATAATCGTCAGTTACTATTTCCCAAAAATGATACCAAACTGATTGCAAGGCTATGCGACCAAAAATTTGGCATAGGTGCAGATGGTCTTATTCTTTTAGAAAACCACCCTACTGTAAATTTCACTATGGTGTATTACAATGCCGATGGAAACGAAAGTAGTATGTGTGGCAACGGCGGAAGGTGTATTAGCCATTTTGCCAACTTCCTCGGCATCATAAAAAATTCGGCAACTTTTAAAGCTATTGATGGGTTGCACGAAACTAAAATTGAAAACGGACGTATTCATTTAAAGATGAATAGCGTAGCCGAAATTCAACTAAATGAAGCGTTTTCATTTTTAGATACCGGCTCCCCGCATCATGTTGAAATGGTTGAAGATTTAGCTGCCTATAATGTGTTTGAAAACGGACGAAGTATCCGAAACAACCAGTATGGGAAGGCAGGTGCCAATGTAAATTTTGTTGAACAACGTTCAGAAAATACCTTTGCCGTCCGAACGTACGAAAGAGGGGTGGAAGATGAAACCCTGAGTTGTGGTACGGGAGTGACAGCTGTGGCATTAGCGATGCACGCTACTGGAAAAGTAACATCAGAAAAAGTGATTTTACAACAACCTGGAGGCGAATTGCAAGTGTTGTTTAAGAAAACGGAAAAAGGATATGAAGATGTTTTTTTAATAGGTCCTGCCACACAAGTATTTAAAGGAATAATTACACTGTAATATGCAAACATTACAAGGAAACTTACTATACCTACGCGCACTGGAGCCCACCGACCTGGAATTTCTCTACCAACTGGAAAACGATGAAAATGTCTGGGAGGTAAGCAATACCACCAAACCTTTTTCTAACTATGTGCTAAAACAATATTTAGAGAATAGTCACCGCGATATTTATGAAGTTAAACAACTGCGCCTTGTAATTTGTACTGCTGAAAAGGATAAAACAGTCGGGTTTATAGATTTGTTCGATTTTGAACCCAAGCACCAACGGGTAGGAGTGGGGATTGTAATTTTTAAAGCGGAGGACAGAGGAAAAGGGTATGCCGCCGAAGCACTACAACTTATTGCAAACTATGCTAAAACTCACTTAAAAGCACATCAGTTATACGCAAATATTGCAGCTGGTAATACCAGAAGCATTACCTTATTTGAAAAAGCAGGCTATAAAAAATCTGGAGTAAAAAAAGACTGGTTACAATCTGATAATGGATTTAAAGACGAATTGTTCTATCAGCTTATACTAGAATAAACAATTCCTGAAAAGTCGCTTTGCTTCCTGCCAACCCCTAACATCAAGTTCGTTCTGGTTTTAACCATTTGGGAACTCGGGGAGTTTTAAAATCTTCCATTTTTTGCAATAAATTTTCTACAGAAGTAGCTACCAGGAGCATATTGTAGTTTTCCATAGGTAGAAACCCTTTACGAACCATGGTTTCCAGAAGTTTGAGTAAATTATCGTAAAAGCCGTTTACATTTAGCAACCCAATGGGTTTTGTATGTAAGCCCAGTTGCAACCACGTAATAATTTCAAACAGTTCTTCCAGGGTTCCAAATCCGCCAGGGAGCGCGATAAAACCATCGCTTATTTCCTGCATTTGCAATTTGCGCTCGTGCATGTTTTGTGTGGTAATAAGTTGGGTAAGTCCCAGATGGACAACTTCTTTCTTTTTAAGAAACTGTGGAATAATCCCTATAACCTTGCCGTTGTTGTCCAGCGATGTTTTGGCAATCGTGCCCATCACGCCTATTTTTGCGGCGCCGTACACCAGGGTGATGTCTTTTTTGGCGAAAACCTTTCCTAAGTGAATAGCGGCCTCGGTAATTTTGGAGTCATTGCCATCACTGCTACCACAGAATACACATATTTTGTTTAGGTTGTTCATTTTTAAAAGCGGTTTTTGCAGAACGCTGGAATTTACAAATCCATAGGTAACTTACACTTCAACATCCTGTATTTACCAAACATATCTTTTTTGAGTTCAATTTCAGTAAAACCTTCTTGCTCCAGGAGTTGTTTCATTTCCTTACTAAGATACTCATTAATTTCGAAGTAAAGGCTTCCGTTAGGTGTCAAATGAGTTTTGGCGCGTTGGGTAATCTTTCTGTAAAACAACAAAGGGTCTTCGTTGGTTACAAATAAAGCACTTTCGGGTTCATGTTGTACCACATTGGGTTGCATGTGTGCTTTTTCCAAATTCCGAACGTAGGGCGGATTACTTACTATTACGTGGTACTGTTGCGGAAGTGTTTTAGTTTTTAAAATATCAGCTTGAAAAAAAGTTACCTCCACCTTATGTATGGCAGCATTTTTTTGTGCCACTTTTATAGCTTCCGCTGAAATATCCAGTGCTGAAACCTGAGCATTTTTTATGTTTTTAGCGAGCGATACAGCAATACAGCCAGTTCCGGTGCCGATGTCTAAGATTTTGAAGTCTGACTTCTGATTTTTGCTTTCTTCGATAATCCAATGTACCAGTTCTTCGGTTTCTGGTCTGGGGATAAGGGTTGCGGGAGTTACTATAAAAGGGAGTCCGTAAAATTCGGTTTCACCTATAATGTATTGAATGGGTTCATGGTTTTGTAAGCGTTGTAAAGCAGTATGGAATTTTGCTGAAATTTCTTTCGAAACTTCCTCTTCAGCTTTTACCGAAACATCAAACCGGGAATATCCTAAATAGCTTTCAGCCAACCAATGGAAAAATGATTGTATTTCCTCCGGAGGATAACCTCCTGAAAGCGCTTCAATGAAATTAATTTTAAGTTGTTTTAGTTTCATAGGTTTCTTAAACCTTTAAATTAAAGTTGCTATGAGCATAATAACTTTTAACCTTTATTGTAATTTCTTAAACATATGCACCGGACAGGAATAGTGGCCGGTGTTTCCTAAAGGACCGTCCAGGTATTCAAAGCCAGTCCGGGTATATAGTTTTTGGGCTGCTTTCATAAACGGAAGTGTTTCCAGATAACAAGCTTCAAAACCAAATTCAGTTGCTTTTTGTAAACAGGTTTCCATCATCTTAGTGCCAATACCACGTCCTCTTGCAACCGGTGCATAATACATTTTTTGAAGCTCGCATACATTTCCTTCGTAGTTATCCAGTTGTGCAATTCCTGCACCGCCAATAAGTTGCCCGTTGTCCTCTACCACAAAATAGGTTGCTTTTGGTTTGTTATAGGTTTCAAACATACAGTCTAAGGCAGCATCTTCAAAAACAGTTCCTGTTTTGGGGACGTCAAATTCCAGTAAAACAGCACGAATCATTGCCGCAATTTTGCAATTATCTGTTTTCCGGATGGGACGGATAATGGGTTGGTTCATCTCAGTTATTCCTTGTATTTTTGAGTTTTAAATTGAAGGTGTGAAGATACACGAAAAATACATGAAGCGTTGCATTCAACTGGCCAAAAATGGGCTGGGGACTACCTATCCCAATCCGTTGGTTGGAAGCGTTATTGTGTGCCAGGATACCATTCTTGGCGAAGGCTGGCATTACCAGGCGGGACAACCCCACGCTGAGGTGCATGCCATTACTAGTGTGCAGAACACTGCTAAACTTACGGAAGCTACAATGTATGTGAGTCTGGAGCCGTGTAGTCATTTTGGAAAAACGCCTCCTTGTGCCGATTTGATTATTTCAACCGGTATTAAAAAAGTGGTTATTGGGAGTACAGATCCGAATCCAAAAGTTGCAGGGAAAGGAATAAAAAAATTAATGGAGGCAGGTTGCGATGTAGTGGTGGGTATCCTGGAACCAGAATGTAACGAGCTCAACAAACGGTTTTTTACGTTTCAGCAAAAAAAGCGTCCTTTTATTACCCTAAAGTGGGCACAGACACCTCATAATTTTATTGCTCCTAAAACAAAAAACGAGCAAAAACCTGTTTGGATTACCAATGCATTTTCCAGACAACTGGCTCACAAATTGCGCGCCGAAGAGCAGGCTATTTTAGTAGGCACCCATACTGTGCGTGAGGATAATTCTGGTTTAACAACCCGAGATTGGTGCGGAACCAACCCATTACGGGTGGTATTGGATGCAGGGTTAACCCTTTCTGCCAGCCTGCAAATTTTTAATGGGGCTTCGGAAACTTTAGTGTTTACCTCAAAGCGTAAAGAAGATGGGGATAACAGTACCTTTGAAACTGTAAACTTTACTGAAAACCTTGCGCAGCAACTCTGTGATGTACTTTATAAAAAAGAGATTCAAAGCCTTATTGTTGAAGGTGGCGCTAAAACATTGCAAACTTTTATAGACGCAAACCTTTGGGACGAAGCGCTGGTTTTTGAAGGAGTGTCGATTTTTGAAAATGGGGTAAGGGCCCCCAATCTGTCAGGTACTCTTATAAAACAGACTAAAATTGCCAACGACGTACTTTTTCATTATAAAAATCCATCCATTTGATATACTTACTTCTTAGTGTCCTTTCGTCGACACTTATTTTTGTGGTTTTTAAGCTTTTTAAGACGTTTAAGGTAAATACCCTGCACGCCATTGTAGTTAATTATGCTGTGGCATGCCTATGTGGGTTGCTTGGGTATACAGATACTATTAATTTGGTTCAAATGCCTCAATACCAGTGGTTTTATTACACCTTAGGTCTTGGGGCTATGTTTATAATAGTCTTCAATTTAATGGCGCTTACTACGCAGCGTAGCGGGTTGTCGGTAGTTTCGGTGGCAACAAAAATGAGTGTGGTAATCCCAATCGTTTTTGGGTTGGTGTATTATAAGGATAGCCTGGGAATTTATAAATTTATTGGAATTTTATTGGCTTTAATAGCGGTATACCTTGCTTCAGTGAAGAAAAAGGATGGCCTTGCTATACAACCCAGAAACCTGATTTTTCCTGTTTTAGTGTTTCTGGGAAGCGGAATAATAGACACCAGTATTAAGTTTCTGGAGCATTCATTTGTAGCTAAAAATGATGTGCCTTTGTTTTCAGCTACTATTTTTTTTGCAGCTTTTGTTATAGGTATACTGGTACTGCTGGTTCAGAAATTAAGACATAAATTTACGTTTCAATGGCGAAATATCGCAGGTGGAATTGCCCTGGGTATTCCCAATTATTTTTCAATTTACTTTTTAGTACAAGCGCTGCGGAGTGGTCTTTTTGAAAGTTCAGGAATTTTTACAGTAAACAATGTAGCTATTGTTATGTTTTCAACCTTCGTTGGAATTGTGTTCTTTAAAGAGCGCTTACTTCCCAAGAACTGGGTAGGGATTGGCCTTGCTATAGTAGGGATCTTTTTAATAGCTTTGGAAAAATTTTTATAGCTTTTGTAGAGCCGATATGGGAATTAATTATAGTTCTAACCTGTCTTAAAATTTTTGACTTACCATTAAAACTGACAAAATAGAGCAAGCAGCAATAGCAATAAAAGTAGAGAGAAGCAAAAGTAGTTATGATTTCAGAAGAAAAAGACACTTATAGAACCATTTTAAAACCTGGTAAAGAAACGCTTTTTAAAGACCGTGGCAGTAAGTTTTTTGGGTATGCGTTTCCGGTTACAGATGAAGAAGATATAAAAGCTTGTCTGGAGGAGTTAAACAAACAACACCATACTGCCCGGCATTTTTGTTACGCCTGGCAATTGGGGAAAACTTACGATAGCTATAGGGCTAATGACGATGGAGAGCCCAGTAACAGTGCTGGAATGCCCATTTACGGTCAGTTACAAGCCTTTGATGTAACCAATATTTTAGTAGTTTCAGTACGTTATTTTGGAGGGACCAAGCTAGGGGTTGGCGGATTGATACAGGCATATAAAAAATCGGCGCAACTGGCGCTAGAAGCTTCAAAAATTGTAAAACGTACCATTGATGAGGTGTTTGTATTAAATTTTGAATATCCGGAAATGAACACTGTGATGCGTATAATTAAAGAAGAAAATCTAAAAATAGCTTCACAAAAAATGGAACTTAATTGTGAGATGGAACTTTCTGTTAGAAAAAAAGAGGCCAATCGAATTTTTGAACTTTTTGAACACACGCATAAGGTTGAAATTAAACGGGTGTAGTGCTGTTTTAATTTGTTTGTCTTAAAATTTTTTCCATTTTTCTTCCTTTAGCCAATTCGTCTACCAATTTATCCAGGTATCGTACTTGTTGAGTGAGGGGGTTTTCCAGGTCTTCTATACGATAGCCGCAAATAACTCCTTTAATGAGGTGTGCATTCGGGTTTAGTTTGGCTCTTTCAAAAAACGTTTTAAATGTCACCTTTTCATCAATGAGTTGTTGTAGCTTTTTTTTGTCAAATCCTGTAAGCCATTCAATAATCTGATGCAGCTCTGCAATAGTTCTGTCTTTTTTTTCAATTTTAGTCACATAATGCGGGTAAACCGAGGCAAAGGTTAGTTTTGCGATTCGTTCGTTGTGTTCTGGGGTTGCTTTCATTTTTTTTGTATTTCAATTTTCATACGGAATAAAACGGCTTACCTATAAATGTTGCACCTTGTTTTAAAATTCTATCGAAGCAGTTTCTCAAAACAGCGTTTTATCGATTTTTTTTGTTTAACTATTTTTCCAATTTTTCCAACAAATAATCGGGTGCCTTTATAATCTTTTTTGTGACCGAATTAATAAACACCAAAGTTGTCTCGCCGGTAACCAAAAGTTGGTCATCCTGATTGTGGATTTCGTAATAGAACTCAATTTTGAATGTAGGAATATTCTTAAGCCTTGTGGTAATGGAAATAACATCGTCATAACGGGCTGGTAACTTGTAGTTAACAGTAAGGTTTGTCACTGGTAATATGACCTGGTTCTCTTCCATCCATTTGTAAGAGAAGCCCAGTTCACGAAGCCATTCGGTTCTTCCCTGTTCAAAATATTGAGCATAATTTCCATAATAAACTACTCCCATTTGGTCGGTTTCGGCGTAGCGAACTCTTAATTTTGTAATATTTTTTTTCATGGATTTTTTGTAAAAGGGGGGGTATTTTTTTCGTATGTTTGAGGTAGATACAGTATGCGGAAAAAAAACTAGAAATTCAATACCCTTATCGTTTTTTTTTTAATTTTTTTGTTCACATATTTGCAGTGTTAAGAAATCGTTAGAAAAGTTCTTTTCTACTTCTTGACCACCCAACATTAACTAACATTACTTCGACACTAAATTATGAGCAAAACTGCACAATCGGTTTGGAACAATTGTTTGTCCTTTATTGAAGATAACATCACTTCACAAGCGTACAAAACTTGGTTTGAGCCAATCAAAGCAGTAAAGCTCACAGATAATGCGTTAAGCATTCAGGTTCCCAGTAAATTTTTCTACGAGTGGCTTGAAGAACATTATGTAAAGATTTTAAAAGTTGCCTTAACAAAGGAGTTAGGGTCTCAGGCCAAATTAGTATATGTTATCCGTATGGAAAACACCTACGGCAACAAACAACCCTTTACCGAAAAAATACCAAGCTCCAACCGTTCTAATATGCAGTCTCAGGAAGTAGATGTGCCTATTAAGAATAAAAATCCGGAGTTGAAAAACCCATTTGTAATCCCTGGTATTCGCAATGTAAAGATTGAGTCACAATTAAATCCTTCTTACAATTTCGAGAATTTCTTGGAAGGCGAAAGCAACCGTTTGGCACGTTCTGCTGGAATGGCAGTAGCCAATAAACCTGGCGGGACAAGTTTTAATCCGTTGTTGGTTTTTGGAGGAGTTGGATTAGGAAAAACACACCTGGCACATGCCATTGGTGTTGAAATTAAAGACAAGTACCCGGAAAAAACGGTGCTGTATATTTCAGCTGAAAAATTTACACAACAATATATAGAGAGCGTAAAAAAGAACAATCGTAACGATTTTATTCATTTTTACCAGATTATTGATGTGTTGATTGTGGATGACATTCAGTTGTTATCCGGAAAAGCTGGAACGCAGGATGTATTCTTCCATATATTTAACCATTTACACCAAAACGGAAAGCAGGTAATTCTTACAAGTGACAAGGCTCCCGTAGATATGATTGATATTGAACAACGCTTGCTGTCCCGTTTTAAATGGGGGCTTAGCGCAGAGTTAAATCATCCGGACTACGATACGCGTGTTGCTATTATTAAGAATAAATTATACCGCGATGGGGTAGAAATGCCAGAAGACATTGTAGAATTTTTGGCAAACAACATCAAGACCAATATCCGTGAGTTGGAAGGCGCTATTATTTCATTAATTGCCCACTCTTCCTTCAACAAAAAAGATATTACTATAGATCTTGCCAAGAAAATTGTAGATAACTATGTGAAGCACACCAAGCGTGAAGTTTCTATAGACTACATACAAAAAGTAGTGAGTGAATATTTTCAGATGGATGTGGAAACCTTACAATCCAAAACCAGAAAGCGTCACATTGTACAAGCCAGACAACTGGCAATGTTTTTTGCCAAAAAGTTTACCAAAGCGTCATTAGCGTCTATTGGTTCCCAAATTGGGCAACGCGATCACGCAACGGTTTTACATGCCTGTAAAACGGTAGATAACCTTTCCAGCACCGACAAACAGTTTAGAAAGTACGTAGAAGACCTTCAGAAAAAATTGACTATATAAAATAAAAAAAATCCCGCCCTGAGCGGGATTTTTTACTTATTGCTCTTTACATATATTGTTTGTTTTTCAGTAGAATGCTATCTTTATAAACAGGTATCACAGAGAGTATCCAGTAAGACGTTCAGAATATTCTCGAAAATAATTAATACAAATCCGTTAGGATTTCAATATACAACACCAATGAAAAAAATTTTAATGGTTTGCCTGGGCAATATTTGTCGTTCCCCTTTGGCTGAAGGCATTTTAAAATCGAAAGTAGACACTTCAAAAATTGAAGTACGTTCGGCAGGTACCGGTGGTTGGCACGTAGGAGAACTCCCTGATCCACGAAGTATTGAAGTTGCGCAGCAACACGGTTTGGATATAACAGATCAGCGCGGTAAACAATTTTCTACATACGATTTTGAAATCTACGATCATATTTTTGTAATGGATACCAGTAATTACCGGGACGTTGTTAAACTGGCTACTTCCCCTTCAGAAAAAGAAAAAGTGCAGCTCATTCTGGATGAAATTTACCCGGGGGAGAAGCGCGATGTACCAGATCCTTACCATGGAGGCGACGAAGGTTTTGAAAAAGTATACCAAATGCTGGATGCAGCTTGCGAAAAAATAGCCACCCGGCTTTAATTTCTGTTTTAACATCTTTTACTTATCTTAGTAAAAAACTAGAACTATGAAAAATTTACTTACGTACCTTGGAGCTATGCTTCTTTTTTTTACGGGCACGGCACAAGAAGTGTTTATAGAAGAATTTGCTTCAAATTTTAGTGACCCTGTTAACCTGCAGCACGCTGGCGATGACCGCTTGTTTGTGGTTGAACAAGGAGGGGTGATTAAAATTCTTAACCCAGATGGGACTACTAATGCAACCCCTTTTTTAGATGTGTCTTCGCTGGTTTCTTGTTGCGGAGAACGTGGGTTATTGGGGCTGGCATTTCATCCCGATTATGCAACTAACGGTTTCTTTTATGTAAACTATACAGACAATAATGGCGATACCCAGGTTTCTAGGTTTTCAGTAGATCCGGCAGACCCAAACGTGGCCTTACCGGGTTCGGAATTTCCCATAATAGATTATGTGCAACCCTTTGGAAATCACAATGGGGGATGTATTGCTTTTGGCCCGGATGGTTATTTATATATCTCTTCTGGTGACGGAGGAAGCGGGGGAGACCCAGGAAACAGAGCGCAAAATACCGAATTGTTATTAGGGAAGTTGCTTAGAATAGACATAGATAATCCAGGTGGGGGAGCTAATTACGGAATACCTAATGACAACCCTTTTGCCGGGGACCCGCCTAACAGACCAGAAATATGGGCGTACGGTTTAAGAAATCCCTGGAAGTTTTCTTTTGACAGGGATAATGGCGATATATGGATTGGCGATGTAGGGCAGGGCGATGTCGAAGAAATTGATCGTGCAGGCAGTACTGAAGCCGGATTAAATTATGGTTGGCGTTGCTACGAAGGGTCGGACCCGTTTAATACAGGGGGTTGTCCGGACCCATCAACACTAGAATTTCCCATTGCAGAGTATTCATCTTCTACAGGAAGTGGTAATTGCTCTGTTACTGGCGGCTATGTATATAGAGGTGAAATATATGCTGACATTCAAGGGGTTTATATTTTTGCAGATTATTGTAGCGGTTTACTAGGGACAGTGGATCAGTCTGGAAATTTAATAGAACAAGGTAATTATTCTGAAAACTGGGTGTCCTTTGGAGAAGATGTTTCGGGAGAGTTGTATGCGGTAGCCTTAGGTGGAACCATTTATAAAATACAAGGAGGTGAACTAATACTGGGGGTTTCAGACAACGATGTTAACTCCTTAGCGTTTTACCCCAACCCCGCAACCGATTTGTTGACAGTTCAGGTGCATAATGACGCAATACGAACCATTACCATAACCGATATAAAAGGAAGTATTCTATATGCTGAAGAAACTATGGGGGCGGTAAAAAAAGATATTCCAGTAGCTAACCTGGCACAAGGTATTTATTTGGTTAAAGTAACTACCGAAACCAATAGTACATTTATTAAAAAACTTGTGGTTAACTAATTTTATGGATTCAGAAAAAGGAAACCTATATCTCATTCCTTGTACCCTGGGCAATACTCCTCCTTTGGAAGTATTGCCTTTGTTGGTTAAAAAAGCTATTGAAGAAATAGACTACTACATTGTGGAGCACGAAAAGAACGCGAGGCGGTTTATAAAAACCATCTCACCCAGAAAATCGCAACCAAGCTTACATTTTAGTCATATCAATAAATTTACAGACGAATCTGAAATCCCGGCAATGCTCCATCCGTGTCATGAAGGTCACGATGTAGGGGTATTAAGTGATGCGGGCTGTCCTGGTGTTGCAGATCCTGGTGCTTTGGCGGTTGCCGCTGCGCACAGACAAGGAATTAAAGTTGTCCCGTTGGTGGGGCCGTCTTCCATTTTGTTGGCATTAATGGCCAGTGGATTTAACGGTCAGAATTTTGCTTTTAATGGGTATTTGCCCATAGATAAGCGGGAACGAAAGCAGGAAATAAAAAGGTTAGAACGCCTTTCGGCAGAGTTAAATCAATCACAGTTATTTATTGAAACACCTTATAGAAACAACCAGTTACTGGAAAGTATTATTACTACAGTAATGCCTGCTACTCAAGTATGTGTAGCCTGCGACATTACGTTGTCTTCTGAATATATTAAAACAATGCCCGCTTCAGTTTGGGCTAAAACAAAAGTGGACCTTAATAAAAGGCCCACTATATTTATTATTCAGAAGTAAAAAACTATTGGAATCTTACTTTTGCTTTTTGGTTGGGTACTATAAACGAAGTATCGTACCCGGAAAATTTCTTTAGGTAATACCCGATAGAGGTTCCAAAAGCATCGCTAAACCCTATGGCACCACCACTTCTAAGGAACTTTTTTACATTTCCGGCACCTGCAAGATGTGCTGCAGCTAAAATTCCGGACTCTGTAATATGTACTCCTCCTATGTTTCTGCCTACGTAACGTTTAATATCACGGCGTAAAATCCATTTGTTACGGGCTGTATACGCATTAAAGGCAGCTTCCTGTAATCTAGCATCTTTCATAAAAGTATCGGCATTGTGCACGCCAATCATTTTAAGAGTGTTGATGTTAAATTGGTATTTGCCTAAATAACCAAATTCGTTAATGATGGCATAATCGCCTCTGGACTCTTTAAACCCCAGTGCTTCTTTAAAGCCAACATACGTCTTTCCAAGAAATAACTGATAATTACTGGTTATTTCAGGAATTTCTACTTCGACCTCATCGTAATTTGGTACGTAGTAGTACAGATCTAATCCTTCCGAAGAAAACATAGACACACTGCTATCTTTCTTAAAAGAAAATCCTGTTGCTGTAAATAATACAACAATCAATAGGATGCTAATTCGTAAAAGTTTTAATCTCATATTTTAGTTGAATACTAGACAACTTTAGGTTATCTAAATTTCAGCGTGCAAAAATAAGCATTTTTTTATAAACCTCATATACAAGGTGTTAAATAATGTTAAAGAACTTAAGAGGGGGTAAAAGACTAAAGTATCTTTTTTAGGCCCATTTTAATACAATTACTAAAGTAGTATAAATTTACGAAATTTTTTAAAACAATTTACTGTGTTGTAAACATCCTAAATTGAAAAAAGCCGAGCTTGTCGACTCGACTTTTTCAATAATTATAGTGTCACTCTTGCGTTATTATCCGGGAGTATAGAAGACAGATCGTATCCTCCAAAATGCTTCATGTACTTCGTAATTGGTACATTATTAGCATCTGCAAAGATAGTTTCGCCTTCAGATTCTAGAAACTTAATTACGTTTCCAGCACCTCCAAGATGCGCTGCGGCAATTAAGCCAGATTCGGTTACTTGAACACCAGCAATATGTTGGCCTTGGTATTGAGAGATATAATCTTTAAGAACCCATTTGTTTAAAGATATCAATGTTGATAGAGCTTCTTCTTGCAATTCTGGATTGTTAAGGAATAGTCTCTTACTATGTATACCAACCCATTTAAGGGCGGACCAACCAAACTGATATTTGCCTACATAACCTAATCTATTTACAGCTTTGTAATTTCCACTGCTTTCACTCAAGCCGAGGTCATTACTAAACCCAAGGTATGACTTCCCAAGAAATGGAGCTTCCATTTTTGGGTTCAAATTTACCTCAAATTCGTACGGGACATAGGCTGGTTCCCCAACGATTTCTGAAATAAATATTGAACTGCTATTACGTTCCGCCTTTTTGGAAGGCGAAAAACCTAACGCTACAAATGCAACAATTAGGGGCAGCACAGACAATTTCATAAAACGTTTTATCATGTTCTATTTATTTTAGAGTTATAATTATTGCCCCTCTACTTTGTGTAAAGAGGAAATTCCTAAAACAAACACAAACTTGCAGTTAGCAAACCTATGCTTGCTAAAAGGCTTTATGAAATTATTATGCCAAAGAACTTTAATATTGTTTAATTGCTTTTCTTCTTCCTAAAGCAACTAGATGAATATAGGCAATAAGAGCCAGCCAGGACAGCAATTAACACTCTTTAACCCGCAGATTAATAAAGGTTTAACGCTCCTGGGATGCAAAGCGTTTAAGTAAAGATTTTTCGCTTATAATCCCTATAAAACCTGGAGGACATCCCATTTCAGGCAGTATGACCCTTTTTTACCTGTTAACGCCTTGCTGAGAGATCCAGCGTACATATTCGGCCTTGTTCTGGTTGTGTTGGGAAAGGGTTTTAGCAAATTTATGGTAGCCAAAGTTTTGCACATTTGCCACAAAATAGAGATAGTCGTGCTTTTCGTAATTTAGAACAGCATCTATAGATGTAATGTCGGGCATAGCAATGGGACCTGGCGGTACCCCAGCATATTTATAGGTATTGTAAGGGGAATCCAGTTCCAGGTCTTTATAGAGTACCCGCTTAATAACCTGGTCAAAATCGTCTTCCACGAGTTTTTTTGCATAAATAACAGTTGGGTCTGCTTGGAGTAGCATGCCTCGTTGCAAACGATTTATGTAAACCCCTGCAACGCGTGGGCGTTCTTCTACCTTTGCTGTTTCCTTTTGTACAATAGCTGCTAGGGAGGTTACCTGCGCTGGCGTCATATTTAACTGCTTGGCTTTAGCAAGACGTTGTTCGTTCCAGAAGCGCTTATATTCGGTTGCCATTTTGTCCCGAAAGCCTTCGGCAGTTGTATTCCAGTAAAATTCATAAGTGTTTGGGATGTATAACCCCAGCACATTGTTCGCCTTCATTTTTGTTGAAGTTAAAAAGGCTTCGTCCCGCATTGCATTTAGTAACGAAAGGCTGTCTGCTTCAATTTGTTTTGAAATGGCTCCCGCCAGATCTTCCAAGCGCTCCTGATTATTAAATTTTACTTGTATAGGGATGTTGCGGCTTCTAATGGTGTTTATAATATCGTTGTTGTTCATCCCTTTCTTTAGCAAGTAATGTCCGGGCTTTACATTGTTTACATATCCTTTTTTCTTGGCAACAGCCGTAAAGGTTTCAGTATTTTTTAAAAGGGGTTCCATCTCCTCTAAAACAGCTCCAAAAGAAGCTCCGGTCGGAATGTATACGTGGGCTTCGGTGTTATTAAATGCCGTATTGGGGATTAAAACCGTTTTATAAACATACCAGGCAAAAACGGCCATGCCAGCTAGTCCTATAAGCAAAATGGCAACTAAAATTTTTTTTAAATACATTGTTTTTTATACAATTAATTGTAAATACCTGATGTTCTGTTCAAAAGTAAGCCAATGTGAAAAACACTGGACGGCAAATTTAAGAAAACTAAAGAAGCAATACTACTTAAGTGGCAGGATTAAAAGCAGCTTTTCGCATTATTTTTTGCTGAAAGGATACAGTGTTTCAAATTTCTTTTAAAAAGTGAAAAAACCTTTAAAATGAAAATAAATTTTTCGGGCAACGGTAAAAACCTTGTTTATATTTGTGTATGACTTCCGAAGAAAAAATTAAACAACTGCGTGCACAACTGCGCGAACATAATTATAACTACTACGTTCTTGATAACCCTACGGTTTCAGACTACGAATTTGACGTATTGCTAAAAGAACTTCAGGATCTAGAAACCGCACATCCAGAGTTTGACGATCCCAACTCGCCTACTAGAAGGGTAGGAGGCGAAGTGACCAAAAATTTTGAAACGGTAGCGCATGAATTCAGAATGTATTCTCTGGATAACAGTTACTCCAAAGAAGATCTGGAAGACTGGGAAAAACGTATCAAAAAGATGGTAGATGGTGAGGTACATTATACGTGCGAGCTAAAATACGATGGTGCTTCTATGAGTTTGACCTATGAAAATGGAACCCTGGTAAGAGCAGTAACAAGAGGCGACGGGTTTCAAGGCGATAACGTGACTCCTAATGTAAAAACCATTAAATCGGTACCCCTGAAGTTACAAGGTGATTTTCCTCAAAAATTTGAGATCCGAGGTGAAATTGTCTTGCCTTTTGAAGGCTTTACACAAATGAATGCCGAGCGTGTAGCCAATGGAGAAGAACCGTACCGGAATCCGCGGAATACAGCTTCAGGAAGTTTAAAATTACAGGACAGTGCCGAAGTAGCCAAACGCCCCTTAGAGTGTTTGCTGTATAGCTTAAAAGGATCCAAATTACCCATACAAACCCAATATGAAAGTCTGGAAAAAGCACGGGAATGGGGCTTTAAGGTTCCGGAGGTAGCAAAACTTGCTCAAAATATTGATGAGGTGCTGGAGTTTGTTAATTATTGGGATGTTCATCGACACGAATTACCTTATGAAACCGATGGAGTGGTTATTAAAGTGAACAACCTGCAACAGCAGGAAGAGTTAGGGTATACGGCAAAAGCGCCAAGGTGGGCAATGGCCTATAAATTTAAAGCCGAACAGGTTGCTACTACCCTCGAGCAAATTACCTATCAGGTAGGAAGAACAGGGGCTATTACGCCCGTTGCAAATTTAACGCCCGTGGAACTGGCAGGCACTATTGTAAAACGAGCTTCACTGCACAACGCAGACCAAATTGAAAAGCTGGATATTCGGGAAGGCGATACCGTTTTTGTTGAAAAAGGAGGCGAAATTATCCCCAAGATCATCGGAGTAGATTTTACCAGGAGAGATCCAAACTCACAACCTACCCAGTACCGTACCCAATGTCCGGAATGCAGTACACCTTTGGTAAGAAAGGAAGGCGAAGCACAGCATTATTGTCCTAATACTGAAGGTTGCCCTCCACAAATTATAGGAAGAATACAACATTATATTTCCCGTAAGGCTATGGATATTGAAGGGTTAGGAGGCGAAACGGTTGCTTTATTGGTCACCAATGGTCTTATAAACAACTATGCCGATTTGTACCTTTTAAAAGCCGAACAGCTTATTCCGCTGGAGCGCATGGCACAGAAAAGTGCTGAAAATTTAGTGGCCGGGGTGGAAGCCTCCAAACACATACCTTTTGAGCGGGTCCTTTTTGCCTTGGGGATTAGGTACGTGGGCGAAACCGTGGCAAAAAAGCTGGCAAAACACTTTAAAAGTATCGACGCCTTGATGGCTGCTTCGTTTGAAGCGCTCATTGCAGTAGATGAAATAGGGGACAGAATAGCCGAAAGCGTTATCGAATTTTTTACTTCAGAAGAAAACATAGCAACCATTCAACGGTTAAAGGAATACGGGGTGCAGCTACAACTTTCAGAAGAAACGCTGGCCAATCAGACCGATACCCTGGCAGGAAATACGTTTGTTGTTTCTGGCGTATTCCATAAAGTATCCAGAACCGAGTTAAAGAAACTTATTGAAGATAACGGCGGGAAAGTGTCTTCTTCTATTTCTGGAAAAACCAATTACGTGGTAGCGGGAGATAATATGGGACCTAGTAAACGCACCAAAGCCGAAGGACTTGGAATTGCCATTATTTCGGAAGATGATTTTTTAGGAATGTTGTAGCGACTTACCGGTGTAGGGTATCTTGTTTTTGCTCAAATTCTGGGCAATCTAACCGGAGGTCTTGTGTATGTAAGGGCTTTTGTAACAGGTTGCAGTAATCTGTAGTTTCATTTTTTTGATAGAATTTACAACCGTAGCAAGTGCGTTGTACAGTTAAAAGCCCGTTTTGGTTTAGCTTATAAATGAGCTCACTTAACACTTTAAACAAACTTTCCTTATCCTTTTCGCTTATAGTATGTAACTGCGTTTTTAATGGGAATGCAAAATTATTTATTTCGGATACTGTTTTCTGGCCTGTTTCAGACAATAAAATAGAATAGCTCCTACTGTCTGATAAAGAAAAATCTTTTACGATCATTTTCTTTTTATCCAAGGTTTTAATAGCGTCGCTAATAGTAGCTTTGGTAAGGTTAAATTCTTTTGCCAGATGACTTACATTACATAATTCCGGTTTGTGAAATGCCACAAAAATAAGGAGCTGTATTTGTATAGGACTCAGCTTCATTACTTTGGCCTTTTCCCAAAGTAATACTCTAAATACTTCTGAAATTCGCTCCAGACCAATTACAATTTTACTGGAAAGATCTTCCTGCTGTTGCTCCGGATTAAAAATACTATGGTTTTTCATAAAAAAGCCTGCCCAAACTTGTTAGGCAGGCTAAGTTAGGTATCCTAATTAAATAAATAAAAATTTAATTACCCTTTTACGTCATCCATAGAAGCCCCAAAGTTAATATGCAATGCATTTCCAGTAGGGGTAACCAGGGCAGGGACAGATTTTACACCTGCGTTTTCTGCTTCTTTAATTCTCGATCTGGTTTCGCCAATGTTAACTACTTCAACATTTTCTGAGCCCACCAGAGCCACAATGTCGTGTTCTGCGCTTACGCAAACAGGACATCCTGCGTGGTAAAAAATTGATTTTTTCATACGGTTGTATTTAAATGATGCACTATTGCTTTGCAAATATAGTAAGGAATACTAACTAAATAAAATTTTATTGCTTTTTTTATTGTGTGCCTAAAATAGGCTGTGCATATATGGTATTATCTATTGTAAGCGCTCGGGCGTGTTTCACCTTTATTTTACTGATAGTGCTTACAAGCTTTTAAAAAAAATAGATTGAGAATCGTGCAAGTAGCTTATTTTTGTACTGCTTACAACAATTATGATTTTAAATAAACTAAAACAGAAAAACCTCAAACGAAATTTAGAGAAATCGCTGGAAACACGGGATACTTCCGGGATAAATGCTTCAGTTGTAACCATTGGTTTTTTAGTAAATGAAGCAGATTTTCAGGACTTTGAGTCTTTGTACGATGTTTTTAGAGATTTCAATTTACAGCCTAAGGATGTAAAGGTTTTTTCGTTTATTGAAAGTAAGAAAAAGCTGCCCAGCCTTCGTCAAAATCAGGTTCAGAATAAGGATTTTGACTGGAAGGGAAATTTGCACAATCAGAATGCCCAGGAGTTTCTGGATAAAGAGTTTGATGTTTTAATAGGATTGTATACTGGAAAACACCAATTACTGGATGTGCTTGTGGCAACCAGTAAAGCAAAATTTAAAGTGGGCTTTCACGGTACAGACAAGCGCCTGTACGATTTACTCTTAGATGTACCATTTAAAGATTTTGATCTTTTTAAAAGTGAATTAAAGAAGTATTTACAGGTACTGGGTAAAGTGTGAATTTTAAGAAAATCATAGCATTTCAAAAGCTAGCAAACCTAGAATCCTACTATCTTTGCACCTAGATTACGATGGTTGACTTTTAATACAGACTTGCATATTTTTAAATTTACACAGTCCAATTAGATGGTAGTCAACAAACATTAGTACTAATAGAAACAATTGTATATGAAAGAACTCATAGGAACAGGTGTAGCACTTATCACCCCTTTCACTCAGGAAGGCGAAGTAGATGTAAAAGGATTGCAAAACGTTGTTAATTTTCAGATTGAAAACGGTATCGATTACCTGGTGGTTTTAGGAACTACCGGAGAAAGCGTTACGCTGACTAAAGATGAAAAGCAACTGGTCATTAAAACTGTTGTTGAAGCCAATGCAGGAAGATTGCCCCTTGTTTTGGGAATAGGAGGAAATGACACAGCACAGGTAGTTGAAGAAATGAAAACCTGTGATGTAAATGATTTTGCCGCTATACTTTCGGTGTCACCATCGTATAACAAGCCTACACAGGAAGGAATTTATCAGCATTTTGCTGCAGTGTCACAAGTGGCGCAAAAACCCATTATTTTATACAATGTTCCCGGGCGCACTGCCAGCAATATGACACCCGAAACCGTTGCAAGACTGGCAACCGATTTTGAAAATATTGTAGCAATTAAAGAAGCAGCCGGAGACCTGGTGCAGGCTATGAAAATGATAGACAGCACCCCGGAAGGCTTTTTGGTAATAAGCGGTGACGACATGATTGCACTACCTATGACCCTGGCTGGAGGAGCAGGTGTGATTTCGGTAATTGGGGAAGGGTTTCCAAAAGATTTTTCAGATATGATTCGTTTGGGACTGGAACGCCGTGTAGATGAGGCATACTCTTTACACTACAAACTGGCACCCTGTATAGACTATATTTTTGCCGAAGGAAATCCTGCCGGTATTAAAGCCGTTTTTAAAAAGCTTGATATTTGTGGGGATACGGTGCGCCTTCCCTTGGTGAGCATTGGGAAGCAATTACGAGATAAAATTAATGCCTTTGTAACAGCGTATTAATACTTGTAAAATTCCTTTTTTGAGATTAGGAGTACGGTTTCCAAATGCGATGCTTTTACAACGGCATAGTATTTTTTGAAACAACCACAAAACTATTACGTCCTTTTACCGTACAAATGAGGCAATATTTAGTACATTAAATAGTTTTGTAATCACGTATAATTCACTACTTTTGCACGATGTTTTTGAAATACTTTAAAATCACTTTTCTAAGTTTGCTGGCAGCTGTGCTTTTAGCTTCTTGTAGCAACTATCAGAAATTGCTAAGATCTGAAGACACCGCAGCTAAATACGCTGCAGCAGATTCTCTATACAGAGTGGGCAAATATAAAAGAGCCTTAAAACTGATGGAGCAAATAGTACCGTCATACCGAGGTAAGCCACAGTCTGAACGCCTGATGTTTATTTATGCAAATACCTTTTACAATTTAGAGGATTTTTACCTGGCAGGATATCAGTTTGAAAGGTTTGAAGCCTCTTTCCCACAAAGTGATAGCCTGGAAATTGCTGCGTATAAAGGCGCAAAAAGTTATTATGAACTTTCTCCCCGCTACTCGCTGGATCAGGAAGATACGCGTACAGCCCTGGAAAAATTACAAACGTATATTAATAAATATCCAGATACTGAGTACCGTGTAGAGAGCAATGCCCTGGTAAAGGAATTACGTGAAAAACTGGAAAAGAAAGATTTTGAAATTGCCATGCAGTACCTGGATATTGCCGAATATTTAGGCTCTTACGTGCCAGCTATTGAGGCTTTTGAAAATTTTATAGTGGATCACCCGGGCTCTGTTTACAGAAAAGATGTGTATTACGCAAGACTGGAAGCAGCGTATAAAAGAGCTATCACTGGTGTGCCAGCCTTATTGCAGGAACGTTTGCTTACTGCAAAAGGTTTTTACAATTCATTTCAGAAATATTACAAAAATGATGCTTCAGAAATAAAACAAAAAGCGGACGAGATTAATCAAGAAATTGAAGCAAGAATAGTTACAGATACTGAAGAAGAAACCACACGTTAATATTAAAGGATTATGAGCGATATTAAAAATTCTGAAGCGCCTATCAATACAATAACGATAGACAAGAATAAGCTGGATGCCCCAACGGGGAACATCTACGAAGCTATTTCAATTATTTCAAAAAGAGCTAACCAGATTAATGGAGACATTAAAAAGGAGCTTTTGGAAAAGTTGGATGAGTTTGCTACGTATAATGATAGTTTGGAAGAAATTTTTGAAAACAAAGAGCAAATCGAAGTTTCAAAATTTTACGAAAAACTTCCAAAGCCGCATGCGCTTGCAGTGCAGGAATGGCTGGATGAAAAAATATACTACCGCAACACCGCAGACGAAGCAATAGAAGAGTAATATGTCTGTGCTAAGCGGTAAAAAAATTGTACTTGGCGTTACTGCCGGTATCGCCGCTTACAAAACAACATATTTGGTTAGGTTGTTTGTGAAAGCGGGTGCCGAGGTAAAAGTTGTAATGACACCTTCGGCAAAAGATTTTGTGACCCCACTTACCCTTTCCACACTCTCTAAAAACGAAGTACACTCCTCGTTTACCAACGAAGAAGATGAAAATGCCCAATGGAACAACCACGTAGCGTTGGCCCTTTGGGCAGATTTGTTTGTAATAGCCCCTGCTACAGCCAACACGCTTTCCAAAATGGCTCATGGTACCTGCGATACTTTATTACTGGCTGTGTACCTTTCGGCGAAATGCCCGGTGTATTTCGCTCCTGCTATGGATTTGGACATGTACCAGCATCCTTCTACCAAGGCTACTTTTGAAAAACTTTCTTCCTTCGGAAATATCCAGATCCCTGCTACCCATGGCGAACTGGCCAGCGGTTTGATAGGACAGGGACGTATGGCAGAACCTGAAGATATTATAGCTTTTATAGAAAATGAACTGGCTAAAAAACTTCCGCTGAAAGGAAAAAAAGTACTGATTACCGCAGGTCCTACTTACGAAGCTATAGATCCTGTTCGGTTTATAGGAAACCATAGCAGTGGCAAGATGGGCTATGCTATTGCCGAGGAAGCAGCAAATTTGGGCGCTGAGGTTGTTTTGGTTTCGGGACCATCGCATGTAGCTTTACAAAGTGATTTTGTGCATAAAATTTCTGTTACTTCAGTAAAAGAGATGTATACGGCAGTTCACGAGCATTTCAGTACTTGTGATGTGGCCATATTAAGTGCCGCAGTAGCCGATTACAGACCGGTTTCAGTAGCTTCAGAAAAAATTAAGAAAAAAGAAGGGGCGCTTACCCTTCAGTTGGAGAAAACGGAAGATATACTGGCATCCTTAGGAAAAATAAAGGAGCAGCAATTTTTGGTAGGCTTTGCTTTGGAAACCCAAAACGAACTTAAAAACGCAAAAACCAAACTCGAAAAAAAGAATTTAGACTTAATTGTATTAAATTCGCTTAAAGATAAAGGGGCGGGTTTTAAAGGCGATACCAATAAAGTGACTTTTGTTACTAAAGACAATAAAACGGTGCCTTTTTCAGTTAAACCCAAGACCGAAGTCGCCAAAGATATTTTACAATACATTTTAGAACAGATTCATGCATAAGATTTTACTTTCCATAGTCGTTTTATGTGTTTGCTTTACTGCAAGTGCACAAGAATTAAACGCGAGCATTACCATAGATGCAGAACAAACAGGACAACCCAATCAGCAGGTTTTTAGAACGCTCCAAAGTCAGTTAACCGACTTTTTAAACAACACCCAATGGACCAATAAAAAGTTTTTAAATCAGGAGCGAATAGACTGTAATTTTACGCTTATTTTAAGTTCTTATGAAGGGGATTCTTTTGGGGGAACCTTACAGGTGCAAGCATCGCGACCTATTTTTGGATCTACGTACGACAGTCCGATATATAATTATAACGACAAGCAGTTTTCATTCGATTACGTAGAATTTCAGCCGCTTACTTTTAATATCAATTCGTTCGATTCAAATTTAATGTCGGTTCTGGTGTATCACGTATATACTATTATAGGCCTGGATGCAGATTCTTTCGAGTTGAATGCCGGAGCCCCTTATTTTGAAACTGCCAAGCAAATTGTAAATACTGCAGCATCCGGTAATTTTGCTGGCTGGAAAGCTACAGACGGAGTCCAGTCCCGCTTTCGATATAACGATGCAATGCTTAGTAATGTATACCAGGAGTTTCATGAGGCTATGTATATTTATCATTTAGAAGGATTAGATAAAATGCACATAGAGCCCAAAACTGCAAAATTAAAAGTGCAGGAAGCTATAAAAAGCTTAAAGAGTATCAACGATCGCAGACCCAACTCTTATATATTGCGTACTTTTTTTGATGCTAAAAGCGATGAAATTGCATCTGTTTTTAGCGGGGGGCCTAAAGTAGATATTGCCCAATTTGTAGAAAACTTAAACCGTATGGCACCTACCAAACGAAGTACCTGGGCAGAAGTAAAGTTTTAGAATTTCAGCTTTCTTTAAATTGAAATTACCTAAACTTCTACTATCTTAGTAGCACAAAATTGTAGCACCTTGCTTACCCAACTTTCCATTAAAAATTATGCTTTAATAGAAGACATTAAGGTGTCTTTTGCATCCGGACTTACCACCATTACCGGGGAAACCGGAGCTGGTAAATCTATACTGTTAGGGGCGCTATCCTTACTTCTGGGAAAAAGAGCCGACTTAAGTAGTGTTAAAAACCCAGCTAAGAAATGTGTGATTGAAGCCGATTTTACCATTGGCTTTTACAACCTGCAGGAACTGTTTGAAGTCTTAGACCTGGATTATGAAGAACATACGATTATACGTCGTGAAATTTTAGCCAGCGGAAAATCCCGTGCTTTTGTAAATGATACTCCAGTCACCTTACAACAGCTGCAACAACTGGGAGAAAGTCTGGTCGACATTCATAGTCAGCACGAAACTCGGTCGTTATTAAGTGAAAAAAATCAGTTAGAAGTACTGGACGCCGTAGCAGGAAACGGTATGCTTTTAGGACAGTATTCTGAAGGGAGGGGAAACCTTAAGCAACTTCAAGGCGACTTACAACAACTTATTGTAGAAAAGGAAACCAGCACAAAAGAATTAGATTACCATACTTTTTTATATAACGAATTACAGGAAGCAAAGCTTTCTAAAATTGATCAGGAAGCTTTAGAAGAAACCTACGAAAAACTCAATAATGCAGAGACCATTCAAGAGGCGATGGCTACTGTTTTAAAATTATTTTCTGAAGAGCAAATAGGGGCGTTGGAAACTATGAAGGAGGCCCGTTTGCAACTAGGCAGGATTAAAGCTTTTTCTTCGGACTACGAAGCGCTTTGGGACCGGTTAAATAGCGTACTTATAGAACTGGAAGACATAGATGAGGAAGTAGCTGTTCAAATTGAAAATCTGGAAGCAGATCCGTCGGCTTTGTTTCAGGTAGAAGCAACACTCCAAACCTTGTATAAATTACAACAAAAACACACGGTAGCTACTGTAGATGAGTTGTTGGAGATTGAAAATGAGCTCGCTTCAAAAATAGATGCCACAACCAATGTAGACAATCGTATCGCAATGCTGGAAGCTTCGGTTGAAACGGCAAAGGGTAGTCTTTTGGAAATTTCAGAAAAGTTACACAAATCAAGATTAAAAGTAATTCCAAATCTTAAAAAAGAACTGGAAACGTTGCTACAAAAATTAGGATTACCCAACGCGCAGCTTACATTTGAATTGGAGAAAATTTCAGAATTCAAAGAACAGGGAACCAGTACGCTGGCATTACTTTTTACAGCCAATAAAGGAGCTCAGTCCGGAGCGCTTAAAAAAGTGGCCTCTGGGGGAGAATTAAGTAGAATTATGCTTTCTATTAAAGCGGTTTTAGCGAGTTATAAAAAACTCCCCACCTTAATTTTTGACGAAATAGATACAGGAGTTTCCGGAGAGATTGCGCAACAAATGGCACAGATAATGGGGCAAATGAGTGACTCCATGCAGGTATTCAGTATTACACATTTGCCGCAAATTGCTGCCAAGGGAACCCAGCAAATAAAGGTGTATAAAGAAGATGTAAACAATGTGACCAATACCCAGTTAAAACAGCTTACCGAAGAAGAGCGCATTGTTGAAATAGCACAAATGATAGGCGGTCACACCTTGACAGATTCGGCATTGGCACACGCCAGACAATTGCGCAATTAGCCGTATATTTGTTTACTAACAATAATAACATTAAACCAACATACTCATGGCATACAATTTACTGAAAGGAAAAAAAGGAATTATTTTTGGCGCATTGGACGAACATTCTATTGCCTGGAAAACCGCAGAGCGTATCCACGAAGAAGGAGGAACATTTGTACTTACAAACGCACCAATAGCCATGCGAATGGGGCAAATTAAAACTCTGGCAGAAAAAACAGGGGCTCAGATTATTCCTGCAGATGCGACAAGTTTGGAAGATTTAGAGAATTTGGTGACGCAGGCTATGGAAATTTTAGGCGGAAAATTAGACTTTGTATTGCACTCTATTGGAATGTCCGTAAACGTTAGAAAAGGAAAACATTATACAGATCAGAATTACGACTGGACACACAAGGGATGGGATGTTTCGGCAGGTTCCTTTCATAAAACGATGCAAACGTTGTACAAAAAAGATGCAATGAACGAGTGGGGGAGTATTGTAGCGTTAACCTATATGGCAGCACAACGTGTGTTTCCGGATTACAATGACATGGCAGACAATAAAGCCTATTTAGAGTCTATTGCCAGAAGTTTTGGGTATTTCTTTGGGAAAGATAAAAAGGTACGGGTAAACACCATTTCACAATCCCCTACACCAACTACTGCAGGACAAGGTGTAAAAGGTTTTGATGGCTTTATAGCATACGCCGAAAAGATGTCTCCTTTAGGCAATGCTACTGCCGAAGATTGCGCCAATTATACAGTTGCTATGTTTAGTGATTTAACCAAGCGTGTCACTCTTCAGAATTTATTTAACGATGGAGGTTTCAGTAATATGGGAGTGAGTGACCTGGTGATGGATAAGTTTGTTGAAAATGAATAGGTTATAATATCTAGTGTTTATATACATCCGTTAAGATTTAATCTTAACGGATTTTTTTTGGTATTTATCGGTAATACAGCTCTTTTAACGAAATTATTGTTTAGTTGTCAGGATTTTTAGATATTTTTAGGAATCGTTAACTAAAATTTAAATACTAATTATGAAAAAAATTACTTTTTTAGCGGCATTCCTCATCGGGGCCGTTAGCATTGGGCAGAATTTTTCACAGGATACTGCACAGCCTTACAATGGGCAAAATGCTTTGCAAACACAACCGGTCAATACCACTCAGAGGAGTGCAGAAATGGCTCCTAGTATTGGATTAGCACCTGCAACTTTCAGAGCTTACAATGGTGTATCACACAATAACCCTGCAACCGAGAGTATGATGCCGGTGCTGGCATATACTTCCGGATCTGTAGTAAATGTACCTGGCAATCCAGATATT
>PANU01000042.1 GCA_002707745.1 Flavobacteriaceae bacterium | reverse complement strand
TAAAGAAATTAGAAATTATACTAAAAACATTTCTACAACAAAAAACAACACTGCAAATAAAAACGTACTCAAAGCAACTTTTTTAAGCTCGGGATCTAATAAAGGCGGGGCTTGATTTCTAAACACAGTGATCATATTTAAAAATAAAGGAATAAATGCTATTAAAGGAAGAAAATGGTACCAGGAGCTACCGTTTATAGGTATATAGCCCAAAGCACATAAAAAAGAAACACTAATTAGCAGCGCATGATATAGTTTTACAGGTTTTTCTCCTAAAACTACAGCAAGCGTATTTTTATTCACTTTAGCATCGGCCAATCGGTCCCGCATGTTATTAAGGTTTAAAACTGCCGCACTTAACAGCCCAATTGTAATAGCTGGCAAACCAATAAAGCCTGAAATTTCCTGTGTAAACAAAAAATAGCAGCCTATTACTCCTACCAATCCAAAAAAGAGAAATACAAATACATCTCCCATAGCCCGATAGCCATAAGCTCTTTTTCCAACGGTATATGTAATTGCCGCAATTACCGCAGCAATCCCTAAGTTGAAGAAAACTACGGAAAGTATAAAATTTTCATTCCCAAATGCTATAAAAATGAGCAGACTGGCCAGGAATAAGGTAAGGATAGTGGTTACTACCATCCCGTATTTTAATTCTTTTGCCGTTAGCAATCCGCTTTGCATAGCTCTGGCGGGTCCAACTCTATCTGCGTTGTCGGTTCCTTTTACTCCATCTCCATAATCGTTAGCAAAGTTGGATAAAATCTGAAATCCCAGTGTAGTTAACAACGCCAGTACAAAAATGGGTAATGAAAATGCACCCACTTTAACAGCGGCTCCACCGGCCACCAGAATTCCGGAAATTGACAGGGGGAGTGTTCGCAAACGAGCAGCAGAAATCCATGCGCGGACTTTGGTCATACCAGGGTTATTTTTATCAGCCCCAAAAATACATTAAAAAAGAAAAAGCCACCTCATAAAAGGTGGCTTTAAAGGCTTCCAATTTCAACAAAGTACTACTTGATGATGAGTCTTTTTGCTACTCCATCTCCGTTAGAAACCAAATAAACTCCTGAGGTAAATCCTTTTATATTGAAGGTAGCTGTACTAACATATTGTTGTATCAATCTACCAGTAAGATCATATATTGTATAATCTCCAGGCTTACTTAAAAAAACTGTCCCGCTTGTTGGGTTTGGATAGATACTGAAATTTTTATTTTCTGTAATATCAAAATCTTCAGCGCCCAATAAAACATCATTATCTAATGCATAGATACTTACTGTACCGCTCACTTCATTTGCTACAACTATAAGCCCCGTATCGGTTGGGCTGTCTGTAAACGGCACATATACCAGACCTTCTGGTCCCAGGTCTCCCGCTTCTACACCTCCAGCTACGACATCACGATTGTTTAAATACTGAAGAAATACCGGGTTTGCAGGATCTGAAATATTGTATACCATAACTCCTCCTATTCTTTCCAGGAGGATGAAAGCATAGTGCGCTCCATTAATTTCCTGAACCAATACACCTTCAGGTTCCGGGCCTTTGTTATCACTTCGGTTTTTATAGCTATTGTTGCTATTACTAGCATTAAAAATGGCTCCATAGGTCGGGTGGTTAGCAGTAATAACTTCAAAATCGTTTCCGCTATCATAGATTAACGTTCCGGTAGCCGCTTCAAAAATTGAAAACGAACGACCTCCAAATACGTGGATCTCATCAAAATCTCCATCGCCATCCGTATCTCCAGATGCATTGGTAACAGCTATTTGAGATAGATTACTGTCAAGTTCTAAAACATCAATAGCTGAAAAAATTGTTGGATCTAATAGGTAATCTCCATCAGTAATTTTTCGTTCTTCCACTAGCGCTCCATATTCTCTGGCATCTCCTTCGTTGGCAGTCACTATGTAATCAATTTCATTAACGGTATAAAAACTAATCGCATCGGGCATATACATCCCTTTTATGGGCCAAGTTGCATTAAAAACGAAATCGGTTTCGTCACTTACATCTAATGAATTTTCAACTAAACTATGATCTTTTAAACCAAAAGGAATAATTTGGGTAATTTCAGCAGCTGGAATATCAATAATTGCATAAGCATTGTTTTCTTGCAAGCTTACATATGCTGTTTGCGAGTCTGCTGAAACAGCAATATATTCTGGCTCTAAATCTTGAGAAACCGAAGCTCCCGGACCGAATAGTCTAACCCCAGAAGCCAATAAAGTAGCTTCTTGTGTATTAAATGCATTAAAATTTAATGTAATAACACCCGCTTGCGAAATTGTATTCAATCCGCCTCTTACATCAATAATTGAGATACTACCTTCAGGATCTACTAAATAATCGTCGCTTGGTTGCCCTTCGTTAGCTACCAAGACCAAGGTGCCATCTGGTGAAAACGTAAGCATATCGGGCAAGGAGCCTACCTCTACAATCACCTGAGTAATACCAGCTACATCGCTAAATACAACAAAACCATTTTCGGTTGCCGGGTCTGCGGCTACTGCGGCTGCTACAATTCCGTTTCTTACAGCAATGCTTTGCACACCAGAAGTACCTGGGGGTAAAGGTACTGTTGCAAGGCTTGTAATGTTTGAGGGGTCTGAAAAATCCAATACTTCCACTTTGTCTGCATTGGTCACAAAAAGTTGCTGTGACTCAGGATCGTATGCCACAATTTCAGCGGTTCCATTTTCATCTACAGTGTAGCTTGTAAGGTAATTCATATCTAATACGGAAGAATCTTCAGCAGGAACTACGGTGTCATCGTCTAAAATATAGGCTGCAAACATATTGTTTTCGCCAATTTCTATTGAAGTAGCATTCTCTAATTGAAGGACAAAAAACCTATCACTTTCATCTTCGGTATTATTGTTAATAGCTATTGTAATTTCCTGAGATATTGGGCCTCCAGCTGGAAATGTTACTGTTACTGTAGTTGCAAATGTGAAGTCTTCTCCCTCAACTGCTGTCCCGCCTTCCTTTAAAGCAACATTAACGCTTCCTTCAGTATCTGGGATATCAGAAAGGGTAAGAGCTATAGTTATTTCAGATTCATTTTCTAAAACTGAGGTAAATGCACCGTCAAAAGAAACTTGAATATTTTGATTAGAAATTACATTTCCAGGAGACCCTATATTTGGAACGTTGTTTCCATCTCCACCCAGCGCTGTGGTTGCTACTGCACTATTTTCATTGCCTATTATACTAAATGCTTCCAGTGTTACATCATACGACTCACCGTCGTTTGCTGCCGTATCTGGATAGGTTCCTATCGCTACAGGCACTGTGGTAGTTGGGTCTCCCATCCATAGGGTAACGCTATCACCTCCACCGCCAAGTCCGGAGCCGTCTGTATAGCCAATTTCAACATTGGCAAGATCTACTACGTCACCCCAAACATTCGTAAAAGTTGCTATTTCGCCACCGGTATTATCGGTCACCAAGACAATTGCGTAAGCTCCTGGCTGTATAGCTGTAATGCCTTGAATTATATCGGCAACGCTTCCATCTGCAGAGTCATCATCATAATATAAGTCTGGATCTACTCCAGAAACCCAGGTAGCCTGACCTATATTCTTTATTTCAAACCAATCTGCAGTAAGATCTGTGCCTGCTTGTCCCGGGAAAACTTCCGTAACACTAAATGTTGCTGTGAGTGGTACATTTCCTGGAGATGCAATGTTTGGAACATCGCCTGCTGCTCCGCCCTGCGCAATGGTTTGAACGGCATTGCTCATATTTCCCACCGTACTGAATTGTAATAAGCCCGCATCATAGCTTTGTCCATCGTTTGTAGATGTATCTGGATATGATTCAGTAGCTACTGGTGGGGTTGTAGTTGGGTCTCCTGCCCATAAAGTAACAGCGTCACCCCCAGCTCCAAGGCCAGCGCCGTCGGTAAAACCTATCTCAATTCCTGTTAAATTTACAACAGGCCCCCAGACATCTGTAAATTGGGTGATTTCTCCTGCGGTGTTGTCAGTTACCAAAACCACTACGTATTCGTCAACTTGGATATCGGTAATTCCTTGTAGTATATCAGCAGCAGTACCATCTGCAGATTCATCATCATAATATAAATCAGGATCAACACCAGATACCCAGGCAGCGGTTCCGGTGTTCCTTATCTCGAACCAATCTGCTGTTAAATCTTCGCCTTCTTGTCCTGAAAATATTTCAGTAATTTGGAGATTGTAAGTTGTACCTTCTTCAGAAACTGAAAAATTAGCTGCATTTTGTGAAATTCCTGTCAATCCTATTAAAAGGAACAACAAGGTGGTAGTTTTTTTAATCATCATGTGAGTTAGTTTTATTTTTTTGCTAAGCTACCATAGCAATGTACCCTCTATCTTACGTGAGTATTAAATTAACTTCAACTTAATTACAGTCAATATATTAAACCAAGCGTTAACTTTAATTTTATGTAAACGCTACAAATTGAAATTGTAAATACAATAATTTTTATATTTTTAAGCCTTCTTAAAACCCCAACCATGAAAAGAAACTATGATCTCGGCTTACTTATTTTACGCATAGGCATTGCAGGTTTAATGCTTACCCACGGAATTCCAAAATTTTTAGCTTTTATTGGGGGTGATCTTTCGGTAGTAGGAGATCCCATTGGTATTGGCGCATTACTTTCAACAATTTTAGTGCTTATTGGAGAGTTAATTGCTCCTGTGCTTATTATTATTGGAATTAAAACAAGGTTTGCCGCTGTTGCAAGTGCTATTACCATGGCTGTAGCTGCTTTTATGGTGCACGGAGCAGATCCCCTGGCAAAAAAAGAAATGGCTTTACTGTATCTTATAAGCTTTACTGCTATTGCATTTATGGGAGCGGGAAGTATTTCGGTAGATAAAAAGTAAAAGTAGACGGTCACAGTTAGCGGATATTCAAACCTAAAGAGGTTTATGTTTGTGCTCACTAACGGGTGTACCCGGGTTCGATTCCCAGCCGTCTTCTGTTTTAAATTACTTAAAGATTGAAGTAAGCAACTCCTTATACAAATCGGCTGGAGTCATATTTGCAGCGCCCACACCTTTCCCTTTTAGGTCAATTTCTCGGATACTTGCTATAATTCCACTCACCTCCTTCATAGAATAATTGCGGGCTGCCGTTTGGTAATCTTTAATAAAATACGGATTAACACCAAGCATTTTAGGAGCTTCAGCTTTATTGGAAATGGCATGATATTTCAGTAATTTAGAAAAGAAACTATATAATAATGCCACTGTCATTACCAGCGGATGGTTTTTAGGGTTTTGGGCAAAGTATTGAACGATAGCAAATGCTTTTTTTACATTTTTAGCGCCAATGGCATTTTGTAGTTCGAAGTTATTAAAATCTTTGCTTATCCCAATATTTTGCTCAACCAGCTGTGGAGTAATTTGCTGTTCTGGTTTAATGATGAGTTGTAATTTGTCCAGCTCATTGTTTATTTTACTTAAATCGTTTCCTAAAAATTCGGTAAGCATTTGTGCTGCTTTTGGCGTAATACTATAGCCTTTACCGTTTAAAACCTGGATGATCCACCCAGGAACTTTATCATCGTACATTTTTTTACTTTCAAAAAGTACAGCATTATGCTTTTTGAGCACTTTTGAAAGCTTTTTTCGGGCATCTAATTTTTTGTATTTGTAGCAAAATACCAATACGGTAGTAGGTTGCGGGTTTTCGGCATAGGAAACCAAATTTTCTATGGTTCGGGATAGGTCCTGTGCCTCTTTTACAATCACTACTTGACGTTCGGCCATCATCGGGTAGCGTTTTGCGTTGCTCACAACCTCATCTATAGTGACATCTCTTCCGTAAAGAACCATTTGGTTAAAGCCCTTTTCTTCTTCATTTAATAGGGTTTGCTCTATGTAATTAGAAATACCATCTATATAAAACGCTTCTTCCCCCATAAGAAAATATATAGGGGCTACATTTCCATTTTTTATATCGTTAATAATGGTCTTGGCCTTGTCTAGGGACATTGAAATTTTAAATTGGTAGATTACTTTTAAGTAAAAAGAAAATGGCTAAAAACACTTAAAATTGTACCTTGCATTATGCAGCCACTCAATTTTCCTGAACATTCGTTCCGTTTCAAAAGTAACGAAAACAAACGGTTGATTTTTGATGAAATCCGAAAAAAATTTATAATCCTTACGCCTGAAGAATGGGTCCGACAGCACGTGGTTCACTTTTTAATTTCAGAAAAAAAATACGCCAAATCTCATATAAATGTTGAAAAACAATTGGTACTTAACGGTACTAAAAAAAGGTATGACGTGGTTGTTTTTAATTCCAACGGTAGTATTCACCTTATTGTGGAGTGTAAGGCTCCCACTGTAAAAATAACACAGGAAACTTTTGATCAGATTGCGCGCTATAACTTGGTGACAAATGCTACCTATTTAATGGTAACCAACGGTTTGCAACATTATTATTGTCAACTGGATTACGAGCAGGAACGGTATCGGTTTTTAAAGGGTTTACCAGAGTTTCAAACATAAAAAAACGCTCCCAAATGTGAGAGCGCCTTCAGTTTTATACAAAAAGCGAATTACATCGCTCCCCATTCTTTTAAGCTTTTAGTATTTAATGCTACGTAATCATCATTCCCAGCTTTTTGTGCGAGTTCTAACGATTTTTTTGCAGCGTTAATAGCCCCTTTTTTATCTCCTGCTTTTGCGTAAATTAAAGATTGTTGTCTCAACATCCAGAAAGCAGGTTGTTCACGCATTTCAATGGCTTTATCAATCCAGGTTTTTGCCTGATTAATGTCCTTTCCGGCTTCAAGATAGTATACGGCCGATTGGTAATAATCGTTAGCCGAAGGGCCACCCATTACCTGGTCTATATTGGCTGCTACTAATTTATCGGTCATAAATGTAATAGGCAATGCCACATAACTTTTTTCCCACATCATTCCTAAGTTCGCAGAATTGTTTGTGACATCATCAAAACTCATGGTAAATGTTTCAATATCCATTGGCATTGGATACACTTGTGCTTTTACAGTAGCCGCCACTTTACTATCGTCCCAGTTTTGTGGGGTTCCTGAATTATTACTGTCTGAATACAACATTATTTCCCAGTTTTGCATACCAGGTTTTGTATAAATTGCATAGCTTCCGGCTTTTACTTCTTTACCACCTACCATTACATCATCGCTAAAGGTAATTTTGGTGTTTGCATTGGCACCAGTACGCCACAATTTATTGTAAGGCACTAAACCGCCATAGATAGTACGTCCTTTCATAGAAGGGCGTGAATACTCTACAGTTACGTCGGTAAGACCAACTTTTTGTTCAATTTTCTGAAAAGGGCTTGGGGCTGGAGTTTTAAGTTGCGCATTTACGGCAACTGTGGTTGCTACAGCACATACAAAGAGTACTATTTTTTTCATGATTTTAATTCGTGTTATAAGGTTTATGCGAAGTTACAATGCTGGTTATTGAAAACCGTTAACAAAAACTTAAAAAACTTGGTAAATCCTTTTACCTTTGTACCATGAAAAAACGTTTATTAGCCGAAGCCATAGGTACTTTCGCTTTAGTTTTTTGCGGAACCGGAGCTATTGTAATCAACGAATTTACGGGCGGCACCGTTACCCACCCTGGCGTGGCCGTTACTTTTGGACTTATTGTCATGGGCATGATTTATGCTTTTGGAGATATTAGCGGGGCACATATTAACCCGGCTGTAACCATTGCTTTTGCATATGCTAAAAAATTTCCGTGGAAAGAAGTTCCGTTGTACGCAGTTTCCCAATGTATTGGTGCAATTGCAGCCAGTGGTTTGCTTTTGTTCCTCTTTCCCGAAAATGAGTTATTAGGCACTACCCTTCCACAAATAGGAGTTTTACAAGTCTTTATTTTTGAAATAATACTCTCCTTCTTTTTAATGGTAGTAATCATTAATGTTTCAACTGGCTCTAAAGAAATAGGGGTAATCGCCGGGATTGCTATTGGTGGCATTGTGTTATTAGAAGCTATGTTTGCGGGACCTATTACAGGAGCTTCTATGAATCCTGCCCGATCCCTGGGTCCAGCATTAATTTCCGGGAATCTACAACACCTGTGGTTATACATCACAGCTCCAATACTTGGATGTATACTGGCTGTTATAAGTTGTAAACTAGTAAAAGACGAACAGTGCTGCGATACCGATTGCTAAATAACTGTTAATCTATTGACTTGTAGTATTTTTCTGTAGTATTTTTACTGAAAAGAAAAAAAATGTTACAGTTTATAAAAAAATTGTTCAAATTTAACCGGTTTTCGAAACCCAAGACAAATACTGATTTATATCGCATTTTGCGTATGAATCGTCGTTTGATTTCGACTCGTAAATAAACGAGTAATGTAAGAACGAAACTGGTTTAAATCCTTTGGTGTTATATGAACATAACGCCAAAGGATTTTTTTGTTTAAGGTGAAAGTTCATAAGGATGTTAATTTTTGTTTAATTTTATGTGTGTTTTATTAAACAAAATGTAACTTTATAGTATTAAATGAACACCTATTGAAACTATATAACCTACATTCCAAACAGAAACTTCCTATATCTAAAAAAGAAGCATGGCAGTTTTTATCAAACCCTAAAAATTTAAAAGTAATTACTCCAGATTATATGGGTTTTAAAATACTTTCTGGTGCAGACAGACCCATGTATGCCGGACAAATAATACAATATATTGTTACACCGGTTATGGGTATTAAAACGAAATGGGTAACAGAAATAACTCACGTTAAGGACAATTCATATTTTGTAGACGAACAACGCTACGGTCCCTATGCACTTTGGCACCACAAACATTTTATTAAAGAAATTGAAGGTGGAGTAGAACTGGAAGATAGTATAGACTATAAACTTCCTTTTGGTTGGATAGGGCAAGTATTTCATCCCATACTGGTAAAACCAAAACTAGACGAAATATTTACCTACAGAAGAAAAAAGTTACTGGAACTTTTTGGTAAAATGTAATATGTAAACTCATGAAAAATATACTCCTTATAGGCGGCTCTTACGGTATTGGCTTAGAAATAGCAATACAACTTAATAAAAACAACAATGTAATTATAGCTTCAAGAACAGCTGACGAAATTCCATCTGGCATACAACACATACCGTTTAATGTTTTAAAGGACGATATTGAACAATTAGAGCTCCCGGAAGTACTTGACGGATTTGTATATTGTCCTGGTAGTATACATTTAAAACCTTTTAAAATGTTGTCGCCAAATGCTTTTCAAGAGGATATAGATATTAATTTTATGGGACTTGTTAAAGTAATCCATGGGATACTACCTGCTTTAAATAAGTCTCAGCAGGCTAGTCTGGTATTTTTTAGTACTGTGGCGGTAAAAGTTGGTATGCCATTTCACACCAGCGTTGCAGCAGCAAAAGGAGCTATTGAAGGATTCGCAAAAGCACTCGCTGCAGAATATGCTCCCAACTTTAGAGTAAATGTAATAGCTCCTTCATTAACCGATACACCCTTAGCAGGTTCTTTACTGAGCAGTGATGCAAAAAAAGAGAAAATGGGCAATAGACATCCTTTAAAGCGTGTGGGGACCATAAAAGATATTGCTAACTTAGCTACCTTCTTACTAAGTGAACAATCTTCCTGGATATCGGGACAAGTGCTGGGTGTGGATGGTGGAATGAGCACCTTAAACGTACATTAAATGGCAGATAAAGTAAACATATTTTGGTTTAGACGGGATCTTCGATTGGATGACAACATAGGATTTTACAAAGCACTTCAGGGTAAATTTCCTGTACTGCCCATCTTCATTTTTGATAAAAATATTTTAAATGAACTACCTGAAGACGACGCCCGTGTAAGCTTCATTTTTGATGAACTCCAGAAAATGCGAACCGAATTACAGGAACACAGTAGTAGTATTGCTTTGTATCATGGGACTCCCAAAAACATATTTAAAGAGATTATTTCAGAATATAAGGTGCAAAACGTTATTACCAATCACGATTATGAACCGTATGCTAAAACTCGTGACGAAGAAATTTCAGCACTATTAGAAAAAGAAGATATTGGTTTTTACACTTTTAAAGATCAGGTGATTTTTGAAAAAAATGACATTGTAAAAGATGACGGGGGTCCCTATGTAGTATATACGCCTTATATGAAAAAATGGAAGGAAACCTTTAATAAAAATAACCACCTTACCATTTACTACACATCTCAGGTTATGGACAACCTGATAAAACATTCCAGACTTCCCAATATAGATTTATCGGATATTGGTTTTAAGCGTTCCTCCATTAAAGTTCCAGAATACGATGTTACTCCTACTACAATTCAGGAATATGAAAACAAACGCAATCTTCCGGCACTGGAAGCAACCTCACGTTTAGGTCCGCACCTCCGTTTTGGAACAGTAAGTGTGCGTAAAATGATGAAAAAAGCAATAGCAGAACAAAATGAAACCTTCTGGCAGGAACTAATCTGGCGTGAGTTTTTTATGCAAATATTGTGGCATTTCCCTGAGACTGTAGACAATGCCTTCCGAAAAAAATACGATCGTGTTCCCTGGCGAAAAGCTCAGACCGACTTTCAGCAATGGAAAGAGGGAAAGACCGGGTATCCACTGGTAGATGCCGGAATGAGACAATTAAACAAGACAGGCTATATGCACAATCGGGTGCGCATGGTTGTGGCAAGTTTTTTATGCAAGCACCTACTAATAGATTGGCGCTGGGGAGAAGCCTATTTCGCCGAAAAATTATTGGATTACGAACTCTCCAGCAACGTTGGTAACTGGCAATGGGCTGCAGGAAGTGGTGTAGATGCTGCTCCCTATTTCAGAATATTTAATCCAACGACACAACTGGAAAAATTTGATAAAAACCACAAGTATATAAAACAATGGATTGAAGAATATGACACCGATGCATACCCGGATAAAATGGTGGTTCACAAAGAAGCACGGGAAAGAGCTTTGGAAACATATAAAAATGCAATAAATTAACAATTACAAGTAGGATTTTTCGCTATTTATACTTTTAAACGAATATTTTCATATATTTATCGATATATTTTGGCTTTGCCCCCAAATTTTAGCCTTATGCAGACTTACAAAAATGAATTTACGAATGGTGAAATCACCGTTACGTATCAACCAAAAAAATGCATTCATGCAGAATATTGCGCCAAAGGATTGTCTGATGTTTTTAGAACATCAGTAATTCCGTGGATAGATCTGGAGGGTGCAGCAACCGAAAAAGTGATAGCTCAAGTGAAAAAATGTCCTTCAGGGGCTCTTTCCTTTTGTTATAACCAAGAAATGGCAGTTGTTAAATAAATGGTAATTTACACATATCTTTGGGAGTTTTAGTACAATTTTTCTACTCTTGTGTTGTTATCCATTTCATAACAAACCCAACAAAACTCTAATGAAAAAATTCACACTTACCGCAGTAGTCTTAATTTTGTGTATATCCCTAACCTTTGCGCAGGACACTACCCAGGAAAACAAACCCAATACCATTGAAAATCAATTTATTGACGTAGTTGATGGCTCCAATAGTTATCAGGAATTTAAGGTGATTAAAAAAACCGAAATAAATAACTTACGGACTAATATTTTAGACACTGTTAGTGCTTTTAAAAGTAAAATTTCAACATTAAATTCTGAAATTGATTCCCAAAAAAATGAAATCGCCTCACTTTCTCAAAACTTACGTAAAACGGAAGAAGATTTAGCTCTTAGTCAAAAAAAGGAAAATGGTATTGAGATTTTAGGACTCTTAACGCAAAAAGCAACCTACAACACAATTATGTGGTCCATTATTGGGATTTTAGTTTTAGCGCTTGCTTTTTTTATTTACAAGTTTAAAAACAGCCATGCAGTAACGCGGGAAGCCCAATTGAAACTCGCTGAAACCGAAATAGAATTTGAAAAACATCGTCAAACGCGTATTGAAGAACAACAGCAATTACGTCGCAAATTGCAGGATGAAATAAATAAAAACAGAAAAACACAAGGATAGTTTAGAAGTACCTATCAGGAAAATAAAAAAGCGTTCAACTTAAAAATTGAACGCTTTTTATTATTTCGTAATTGGGTTTAAACACTAATCAATTCGAGTAATTTTTGCCCCAATAGCTCGCAGCCGCTCATCTATATTCTCATAGCCCCGGTCTATTTGCTCAATGTTATGGATGGTACTGGTTCCTTTGGCTGAAAGTGCAGCAATCAATAAAGATATACCCGCCCTAATATCTGGAGAGACCATGGTGGTTGCCTTTAACTGAGATTCAAAATCATGCCCCATCACAGTGGCACGGTGTGGATCGCACAGGATAATTCGTGCGCCCATATCGATTAATTTATCTACAAAGAACAAACGGCTCTCAAACATTTTTTGATGAATAAGCACATTCCCCTTAGCCTGGGTACATACTACTAACACGATACTTAGCAAGTCTGGTGTAAAACCTGGCCAGGGTGCATCGGCTACTGTAAGTGTAGAACCATCTATATACCCCTGAATTTCATACCCATTATCGTGTGCAGGAATATAAATATCGTCTCCTTTCTTTTCCAGGGTTATCCCTAGTTTTCTAAAGGTATCAGGGATTAACCCTAAATCTTTCCAGCTTACATCTTTTATAGTAATTTCACTTTTGGTCATGGCGGCTAGGCCAATCCAGCTACCAATTTCAATCATATCTGGTAAAATACAATGTGTACAGCCACCTAAACTTTCAACGCCTTCAATAGTAAGTAAATTAGAGCCTACTCCAGTGATTTTAGCACCCATGCTATTTAGCATTTTACATAATTGCTGCAAATAAGGTTCACAGGCGGCGTTGTAAATGGTAGTGGTACCCTGAGCAAAAACCGCTGCCAATACAATATTTGCAGTTCCGGTTACAGAGGCCTGGTCTAACAACATATGGGTTCCTGTAAGACCATCTGGTGCTTCTACCCCATAAAAACGTTCTTCACGGTTGTATCTAAATTTGGCCCCCAGGTTTATAAAGCCTTCAAAGTGAGTATCCAGTCTGCGTCTGCCAATTTTATCTCCTCCGGGGCGTGGAATATATCCTTTTCCAAAACGTCCTAACAACGGACCAACGATCATAATAGATCCTCGTAACGAGCTTCCTTCTTTTTTAAAAAGTTCAGACTCTAGGTATTCTAGTTTTAGGTCGTCTGCCACAAAAGAGTATTTCCCTTTTGCCAGTTTCTGGATTTTCACCCCCAGATTCCCCAGTATTTCAATAAGTTTATTGACGTCCCTGATATCTGGGATGTTTTCTATAATTACCTCTTCAGGGGTTGCTAATACGGCGCAGAGTATTTGCAGGGCTTCATTTTTAGCACCCTGCGGACGGATTTCACCTTTTAATTTGTGACCGCCTTCAATTTGAAAAGTTCCCATAAAGTTTTAGAGAAAATTTAGTAGCGCTTACGGCCACGATTGTTGTTTTTGTGATGTTTTTTACCGCCGCTTGCGGTGTTGAAGCGTTTTTTATTCTTCAAAAGTTTTTGTGCATCCCGAAGATCTTCGTCACTATTTTTCAGATTTATCTTACCTTCAGAAAGTTCATATAAATGCTGAAAAATAACATCGTCCTCCACGGTATCTTTGTTCCAGTTAAGGAAACATTTTTTCATGTGGTTGGCAATAGTAAGGACTAACCCTTCTTTTTTATCACCGTCTTCCCAGCTGTTTGCCACATCTATCATACGTTTTATATTGTTTCCGTAGAAACGATATTTGGGATAGTTTTGCGGGTAAGCCAATGGCTCTGGCGGAGCGTATAGCTCTTCCGGCGTAGGCTTGTCGTACGGTGACTCTACGTCTAGTTTAAATTTTGAAATAATAAATAACTGGTCCCACAACATATGTTGAAAGTCCGGTACATCACGTAAATGTGGGTTGAGATTTCCCATCACAGCAATAATGCTCTTGGCTTGTTTGTTGCGTTTTTCGGGATCTTCTTCGGCAACTGCCTGATCTACCATTTTCTGGATATGGCGACCATATTCAGGTATAATAAGATGCGGGCGCTCCGTATTGTATTCTATAGCTTCTATCAAAATAATAGGTTTAGGAAATGTAATCTGGTACTTGAAGTAATAATGCCTGCAAAGTACTAAAAATTATAGCGAAATCACACCTTCCACTGCCGAAACTTGCAAATATTTCTCTATTACGGCATCTGGAGATTCCATAGTTACTTTTATGGAAACACTGGTGTAGGTCCCTTTTGATGAATCCCGGGTTTGGATTTTGGCTCCAGTACCATCAAAAATAGCTTCAATTTCAGCAATCTTTTCATTGCTTGCCGGCACAATAAACTTGTATAAATACGGTGCAGGCCAATTGGTATCACCTTCAAGTTGTTCGCGCAGGCGGGCGTAAAATTCTTCAGATTCAGATGTGTTATGGCTACTCATGCAATTATATTTTTCACAAAGATACGGTTTCTTCTAGCAAGTAATTATAGAGGGATTTGTACTTTTGAACTTCCCCACCCAACCGCTCTTCTCTGCCTGAACAGTATGGCAGAAAAGGAAAAGGAGTAAAAATTTCCTTTTAGACAGCGTTATAGAGGGTTTTTTATAAAAGCTGAAAAAGTTGCTGTTAATTACAAGGCATCATATTTTAAATGAATTCAAATTTCAAAACACCCAAAAGAGTAGCTATTATTGGTGGTCCGGGATCGGGCAAAAGCACCTTAATACACGCTTTAGAAGCCGAAGGACACTCATGTATGCACGAAATTTCTCGCGATATAATTCTGGAAGCACAAAAGAAAGGAATTGAACAATTATTTTTGAGTGATCCTATACGCTTTAGCCAAAAATTAATGGAAGGTAGGTTACAACAGTTTAGAAATGCTTCAAATTATAAAACCGATTATCTGTTTTACGACCGAGGCCTCCCCGATATACCCATATACATGGATTATTTAGGAACTCATTATCCAGATTACTTTACAAATACATGTATTGACAACAAATACAATAACGTGTTTTTATTACCGCCATGGGAGGCTATTTACAAGCAAGATAATGAACGTTATGAAAGTTTTGAAATTGCCAAGGCACTGTATCTGTATTTAAAAAAAGGGTATAAAAATTTTGGCTACACACTTACCGAAGTACCCATTGGCTCTGTTAAAACTCGTAAAAATTTTATTATAGAAACCCTACAAAAATCAGGTGACTGAACCACTACAAATATTAGAAAAATACTGGGGATTTACTTCTTTTAGACCACTACAGGAAGAAATTATCCAATCGGTTCTGGATGGACAGGACACCGTTGCCTTATTGCCTACCAGTGGGGGAAAGTCTATCTGTTTTCAAGTGCCTGCCCTGGCTATGGAAGGTATTTGTATTGTAGTTTCTCCTTTGGTAGCGCTAATGGCTGATCAGGTAAATGCGCTTAAAAAAGCAGGAATAAAAGCTTTACAAATTTCAGGAGGAATTTCCTTTCAAAATCTGGAAATTTTACTAGACAATGCTAAATATGGCAACTATAAATTTTTATACTTGTCGCCCGAACGACTGCAACAAGAATTGGTGCAAAATGCTATTAAGCAAATGCCCGTAAACCTAATTGCAGTAGACGAGGCACACTGTATCTCACAGTGGGGTAACGATTTTAGGCCAGCTTATAAAAATATTACTCTTTTAAGAGAAATACACCCTTTGGTGCCTGTTATTGCACTTACTGCCACAGCAACACCCAAAGTACTTGCCAATACTATTACAGAGTTAAAACTAGAACTCCCTAAGATTTTTAAAGCCTCGTTTGCAAGAGAAAACATAAGCTACCAGGTATTAAAAATAGAAGACAAAATTTACCGTTTAGAACAATTACTAAAATACAATCCGGGCAAGGCTATTATTTATGTACGTAGTAGAAATTCGTGTGTGGAAATTAGCAGCCAGCTGAATACACTAGGAATTGCGAGTACTTTTTATCACGGAGGTATTTCTGCAGAAGAGAAAACAGCACGTATGAATGCATGGCAACACGGCAACACTCCCAATATGGTAGCCACCAATGCTTTTGGGATGGGTATTGATGCGCCAGACGTACGCCTGGTAGCACACCTACAATTGCCCGATAGTCTGGAGGCTTATTTCCAGGAAGCAGGGCGTGCAGGAAGAGATGGAGCACTGGCTAAAGCCGTAATTTTATGGAACGATTATGACAAACAATTGGTACACCGCCAATTTGTAGCCTCCTACCCTACTACGAAAGATGTAAAATTTATCTATAAAAAACTAAATAACTACTTTCAGATTCCCTACGGAGAAGGGGTTTTTACATCACATCCGTTTAACTTTTCAGACTTTTGTAAAACCTACGAATTAAATACCCTGTTAGCATTTAACAGCTTGCAAATATTAGACAGGCTAGGAGTATTACAGCTTTCTAAGAGTTTTGGCAGAAAATCTGTTGTTCATTTTACAGCAACTTCAAACGTGGTGCTTAGTTATTTTAAAAACGATATGTTGGCGTCGGTAATTGGGAAAACTATCTTAAGACTTTACGGAGGTATTTTTGAAACCGCTACAAGTGTAAATTTGCAGTATGTTTCCACAAAATCGGGACAGCCCATAGCTACAATTATAAAGGTATTAGAGCAAATGGAACGTGACGGTTTGTTAACTCTACAGTTACAGGTAACCGATGCAGTGCTTACTTTTATTGTGCCCAGAGAGGATGAAAAAACTATTAATCCGCTGGCACGTGAGATTAGCCTTCAGCAAGAAAAAAAAGAGACTCAGGTTACAGCTGTACTGGACTATATTGAAAACGACACGGTTTGCAGGAGTCTTCAATTGGTTCGCTATTTTGGAGAAGAAGACGCTACGAGGTGTGGTATATGTTCAGTCTGCAACCCAGAATTTCAGAAAATTTCAGCAGGAGACAGAAAAACACTTTCAGAAAAAATACTGTTGCTTTTAGAAGATACGCCTCAAACCTCACGGGAACTTTCAGAAAAACTTACTTTTGCAGAAACCGAAATCATTAATACGTTACGTCTTTTATTGGATAGTAAAAAAATAAACCTGGGAGTTGCAAACAAATACTACATAAAGTAAAAATTACACATCCCTATTTCGAAAAAGGATTGTATTATTTTAAACGCTACCTTAAATGAAGTTAAGACCTGCTTCAATTTAAGTACCCGTTACCTAAGGCAGGTAAAAATTGAAATAAAAACAGTGTACTAACATTTAAAAAAATAATTTGAAAGATTTAAAAATAGTATTTATGGGCACACCAGACTTTGCAGTGGGTGTGTTACAGTATTTGGTTGAAAACAATCAAAACATCGTGGCAGTTATTACCGCACCAGACAGACCTGCGGGACGTGGCCGTAAGTTACAAGGCTCTGCTGTAAAGCAATACGCTGTAGCACAAGAGATTCCGGTGTTACAGCCCACCAATCTTAAGAATGATGATTTTATTACCCACTTGAAGTCGTTTGAAGCCGATCTTCAAATTGTGGTGGCCTTTAGAATGTTGCCTAAAGTAGTGTGGCAATTACCTGCGTACGGTACCTTTAACCTTCATGCTTCCTTACTTCCCCAGTATAGAGGTGCGGCACCTATTAACTGGGCACTTATACATGGAGAACCCAAAACAGGGGTTACGACATTCTTTATAGATGAAAAAATTGATACGGGAGAAATTATCTTTAAGGAAGAAGTGCCTATTTCTAAGAGAGAAACTGCAGGGACACTGCACGATACCTTAATGAGGGTTGGGAGCAAACTTGTTTTAAAAACGGTTCATGCCATTGCAGACGGAACAGCAACTACACAGGAGCAACCTAAAACAAAAACAGCTAAGGAGGCCCCCAAACTCACTCCAGAAAATACTAAAATAGATTGGTCACAAACGGCAGCACAAATAGATGCCTTAGTACGAGGTCTTTCTCCCTACCCTGTTGCCTGGTGTTATTTAAACCAACAAGAAGAACAGCTAAAAGTAAAAATATACAAAACCACAGTGGAGCCCGCTATTCCCACAGAAGCACCAGGAACCATTTGCGCAACAAAAAAAACAATAAAAGTAGCCTGCATAAACGGATACTTATTTATTGAAGAATTGCAACTTCCTGGAAAAAGAAAGATGGATGCCGCATCACTTTTAAACGGATTTACATTTGGAGAGGATGCAATGCTCACGTAACCCGCGTGATTGCTCAACTTGTTAAATTTCGCATAAAAAGAGGTTTGGTTATCAACAAACCGTCGAAGTTATCAACAAAAACGGCTATTTAGCCCGTCATTCCTTGCGTGAACCGATAATCCGTTTAAATTTGTAGAGACAATTAAAATAAAGTTTAACCAACAATTTAATTTAATAACTAAACTATGAACAAATCAGATTTAATCGATGGAATGGCAGCAGATGCCGGAATTACAAAAGCAGCAGCAAAAAAAGCATTAGAGTCTTTTTTAGGGAATGTTGAAAAATCACTTAAAAAAGGAAACCGCGTATCTTTAGTAGGATTCGGATCTTGGTCAGTTTCTAGAAGAGCTGCAAGAGAAGGTAGAAACCCACAAACCGGGAAAACTATCAAGATTGCTGCTAAAAATGTAGTAAAGTTTAAAGCAGGATCTGACCTAGCTAGCGCAGTAAACTAATTACAATCTTCTTAGAAGAATTTAATCCCGCCTAAAAGGCGGGATTTTTTCTGTACAAATATTCTTTAGAGCCCAAATTAATTGGTTTTTAAATAATTAATGTTTAGTTTTAGTACTATAAACTAACTAAAATGATTACTTTAAAACCAACCAAAGGAGTACTCTTAGTAGCTAAACCCTCCATAATTGGCGATGTTTCTTTTAATCGCTCTGTGGTACTTTTGGCCGAATACAACGAGGAAGGCTCGGTAGGTTTTATTTTAAATAAGCCTTTAGAATACACCCTTAAAGACTTTATCCCCGAAATTAGTAGTGAACTCACCGTTTACAATGGGGGTCCTGTAGAGCAGGATAATTTATACTTTATTCATAAAATCCCGGACCTGGTGCCTGGGAGTATTGAAATTTCTAATGGCATTTACTGGGGAGGCGATTTTACTGCAATTGCAGATATGTTGAAGAACAACGAACTAAAAGCAGATCAGATTAGATTCTTTTTAGGTTATTCTGGATGGGCACACGAACAGTTAGAACAAGAGCTAGAACTTAACAGCTGGGTCGTAACCACCAACGAATATAAAAACAACATAATAGGGAAATCGTATTTCGATTTTTGGAAAGAAAAAATGATTGAATTTGGCGGGGATTATCTGCTCTGGTCCAATGCCCCCGAAAATCCCAACTATAATTAACCCAGTCTGGCTTTTACATTTAATTTTTGCAGCAACTCTTTGGCTACCGTATTGCCATATTCCTTTTTACGGTATTTTGTAATGGGTTGAATTCCCACAATAGTATTGGTTATAAAAATTTCGTCTGCTTTTTGTAGTTCAAAAGGAGAGACTGAAGTTTCTTCCAGAATATAATCCGGGACTTGCCCTAAAATTTTAATGATTTGCTTACGTAAAATTCCATTTAAGCAACCATCAGTTAAAGGTGGGGTTTTAATTTTATAACCGTTTACCAAAAAAATATTTCCATTTAAAGCTTCCACCACCTGCTTCTTTTCATTTAAAAGTAAACAATTGGCATAATCGTTTTCCTGAGCATAAATACTTCCCAATACATTCAGGATTCTGTTATTCGATTTTAAGGTAGAAAGCAAACCTGAGGTTACATAATGGTCTTTAAACAGTTCAACCTCATAAGCTTTATCATTTATTGTATAGAAAGGGGTTTCCAGCACTTCAGAAGTTATCACAAAACTTACATCTTTTGCCGTAGGGGTGTATTTTCCACCCTCGTTACGCCAAACCAACAGTTTTGTACGATATGTTTTATTGCTATCTCCAACCGATTGTACCGTTTTTAGGAGTTCGGATTCCAGAAATTCTGGGGTAAAAGTCATGGGAATTTCCATTCGCATAATGCGCATAGAGGCCATGAGTCTAAAATAATGATCTTCCCAGAACAAAACTTTTCCTGCTGAAACTCGAATCGTTTCAAAAACCGCATCGCCGTAATTAAGACCGCGATTGGTATATGAGATGGTAGTTTCCGTTTTTGAACGTAAGTTTCCGTTGTGATTTATCATAAAAAAACCGTCCCTTTAGTGAGACGGCGCAAATATATTATAAATCTTTCCCGTTAGAAAAGGGTTTAGGTAGAACCCAAAATTTGTTTCAATTCTGAAATCATATTTTCCCAAAGCATTTTTCCTTCTTCCACTTCGTCTTCTTCGGCATAATCTGTAATCATTAAAGAAACATCCTTCGTAATTTCATCTACCTGAATGCGTAATTCGAAATAATAATCAGACTCCTCATCTGCCATCCAGCGAAATTTTATGCGTTCATTAGCCTTTTTACCAAGCAATTTTGCTTTTTCTTCGCTACCATCCCATATAAAAGTGAAAAATTCACCACGTGAATTTACATTGTCTGCATACCATTCACTCATCCCTGAAGGCGTAGATATATATTGGTATAGTAAGGAAGGAGACACCTTAATAGGGAACTCCATTTCGTATTTTACTTTTTCTTCCATAGCGCTTGTTAGTTACTGCCCAATATATAGATTAATTCCATAATGGGAAAGAAAGCCGCATTTTTTTTAATAAATTGAATTAAAAGGATATTTATCGATCTGCTCAACCCAGTCTAAAAGAATAATAGAACTAACGAATTCTTTCTATTTCTAAACTGGTTTTGAGAACATTAGATCGAATAACAACAGTTGCATCTGATTGCATTCTGATGTCCACTAGGTCATCATCAGTTAATTGCAGGAGACCCTGTAATACCGTTTCATGGAGAGAAATTACCTTTAAAGTTGTTTGCCTCACCGGTTCCCCATTAACAAAGATGGCTAAGTTTGCTGAAGATCCTATTAAATACTGGTCAAATTCAGTTTCAAGTGATACTGTAACCCGATAGATTCCTGAAGCTGACACTTCAAACTGATGTGCCGCAGCATTGAAGTTATTATTACTATCAAATTGAACCGAATTAAATGTGAGCTTAGAATAGTTATTTGTATTAATAGGTTGATCTATAGAGAGGTGGATTTGCGCAACAGCAAATTGGGTGAAATTTACTGGCAGCGCATTTATATCTGTAAAGAATAACTGACCCGATCCGTTTGTTGCTATGACTTGATCTGCTGTCCCGTCTGATGCAGGAAAAACATATCGATTGGTAGCGTTATTGCCAAAGGAAACAGGACCTTTAAAATAACCAGAAAATCCAGTTGCTGTATTTTCTACCTCACTATAAATACCATAAACCGTTCCCGATGCCCCATTTATAAGGGAACGAACGCCATATCTAGTCCCCGTACTATTATTTATAAAAATATCTGTTCCATATTGAGTTCCTGTCCCATTGTTTATTCGCACCTGGTTTCCGTACACCTGTCCGCTTCCTGCGTTTATAATGGTGTAGTTACCCACTGCAAGTCCGTTTTGCGATCGAAAAAAATTATTGTATACCCCATATTTAATGCCTTCATTAAAGCTCAAAAAGTAATTATAGACACCATATCGCACTGCTGCATTTGCACTTGAAAATGTATTATATAATCCATATTCACTCCCTGTACCCGTTGAATTTATGCTACCGGAAAATGCCCTTTTGTTACCGCTGCCTGATCCTGTTATGGATGAACTCACATTATTAATAGCTGTAGATCCGTTTAAAACTGTTTGTATATTGGCGTTTCGCAATGTATTCCCCGTATTGCTATTTATTGTTTTAGACAATGAAAAACCGTTGGATACATTAGCAACAGATTCGACAGAAAGGTTACCGCCTGAGATGAATACGTTTCCTTCGGTATAGAGATTATCGGAAATACTTGTTGGCGTATTGTTCGTGCCTGCAGCGTACCAGTCTATATCACCTTCTCCGGCCAACGGATTCCATAGTGAAGTGGTTGCATCCCAATAGTAGAAACCTTTTCCCGAAGCCGATATACCGGTATAAAATATCAACATTCCATCACGGCTTAATCCTGGATTTGAAGGAAATTGACTCATTTTAGGAATCAAAACACCATCATCCTCGGTCGGTGCTATGGTGCTAGAGGATCTAATGTCTAGAGTTGCTTGAGGATTGGTAGTTCCAATTCCTACTTGTCCAATACTTTCAAGAGAACATAAAAGGAAGACCCAAAAACATATCTTAAATTTCTTTATTTGCATGACGTATCAAAAAATATGTTCAGAAGGAAAGAATTAAGCGTCTTAATTCTTCCAAGCCTGAACCGTACTACTAAGTTAGGTTGTTAATCTCCAATGGCCGTATTGAAAGATGCAAAGATGCCGTCTGGATTTTCAAGAATTGTCCATACGTGCAGTTGCCACTGCCCAACCATTTCATTAAAATGCCATACGTCGTTATCTCCCGAGAATCCTTCCGGGGGATTTCCAGGATTCTTGGGATCTTCAGGAATAATAGAATATTCTACCGCAACCATTTTCATATTGCCATTTGCATCTGGGACATACAGGATTATTTCGGGTTTGTTTAACTCAAAAGTTCCATCAGCAAGACCCGGATTGAGAAAATGATGTCCCATATTAGGCACATACCCAGAAACATCAATAAGACCCTCGGCTTCTGCTATACTAAAATCGATGTACTTTGCAGTTACAGCTTTTACTTGATTTACCTCTATTTCCCACGCTTCCAATTCAGGTTCTGGGTTCTGGTCGTCGTCGTTACTACAGCTCGTTATGATTAAAAGAAGCACTATAGACCCCATAGAAATCATAGATATTGTAAATTTTTTCATAATTCGTTGCTTTATTTTTTAATTTCATTTTAATAAAGTTCAAATCTATTTTTACTGCGCAACATATGGTAACACTGAAATCTCGAAAATTGACACTGGCGTAGCACTTAGTCTGAAATGCAACAAATTTGTCATAAAATGAGCAGATTATGGTATTTCATGAGCATATGAAGAGCAATTTTTGCAAAGAATATCGTAGCGAAATGAAATTTTGTATCTTGATTTCAATTAATCCAAAGTTATCGATGAAACCCTGTTTGTGTATATTGTTTCTTTTTTGTCTAGTATGCAACAGTACTCTTAAAGCACAAGAGGTAGCTTATATTGACACTCAATATCCCGTTCATGATCTTCAAAAGTCGTTAGTTATTGTTGAAGAAAATGATAAAAATTATTTGCCACGAAACATACTTAGAGATTCAACATTAGAATTTAGTACAGCTAAGGAAATTTCAAACACATTAGAAGTTGGTAAAGTTTATTGGGGAAAACTTAAGATCAAGACGAATGATTCGTTAACAGGTTGGACCCTTCAGTTCGAAGATAAAATAATTGGCCCTCCGGCCTGGGCGAAGAGCAACGGTAAAGTAGATGTATATGCCTACCATAACGAATCGCTTATATTTCATAAAAAAACCGGGGTCGAGTACCCTTCAGCACAAAGAGATATTCAGTCTAACTGGGTATTAAATCAAATTAGTTTAGATAAGATTCCACCAAACAAAGTCATTACCCTTCTAATTCGAGCCGAAGGAAATTCTCTTGGTTATCCTGCTTACTTCAATTTGTCGGCAAGAAATTCGACCTCTCGATATTATCACCAGCCATATCAATTTAACGATAGCTTCAACATATTTATGTTTGGTGTTACCTTTATCATTCTCCTCTATCATATTTTACAATACCTATATCTGCGAGAAAAAGTGTTCTTGTGGTTTTCGGTCTGGCTGCTATTTTGTACGTTAACGCATGCGATGACCATCGGGATGATTATAGGGTCGATTACAGTATTCCGATTTCCATTATGGACTTTTATTGCAAATGGTATTTTTTATTCCTTTTGGTTCTTCGGACGAGCCTTTATCGGGTCCAAACAAAAATATCCTTTATTCGATAAGTTCATTATCGGTTTACCCGTGATTCTCATACTTGAAATCACGGGGATGCTCTTATATTATTTTGTGTTAGATGTGCAGGTCTATTTTACCAATATTAGTTTTCACTATATATTTTTGAACATCTATACTATTTGCAGTTTAATACTTTCTGTCATACTCGTATTCAAGAAAGATATATTTGCACGATATTTCGGAATTGGTTCTATCATCGCGTCACTATTCTTAATGTTTGGAACGTTCTGGTCTCTGGGTTTTTTACCACGTCTCCCTAAATTTATAGATCCATTTGCAACAGGCATTTTTCTTCAAATCATAATCTACTCTTTCGGAATTGCTTTGCGACAACAAATTCTTATTAAAAAATCGCAAAAGCAAAAACTAGCAGCGCAATTAGCCTATGCAGAAATTGAGCGGATTAAAGACCTGGATAAGTTAAAAACACGATTCTTCTCAAATATAAGTCACGAATTTAGAACTCCGTTATCGTTAATAAAGGGTCCCCTAAATCATGCCGGGAAGAATAAGAATGAAGAGAATAATGAATATGCGTTAAGTGAGAAAGCGTATCAAATGATTAATAGAAATACCGATCGGCTTCAAAATTTGATAGATCAGTTATTGGATCTTTCGAAAATTGAAAACGGAAAGGTTCATCTTTCCTTAAGACAGGGTCCTATAATAGGTTTTATTCGTTCTATCGTATTTTCATTCGAGAGTATGGCGGAGCGTAACAATGTCGCGCTGAACACAAGTTTTCCTGTGGAGTTAACAATAGCTTACTTTGATCAGGATAAACTAGAGAAGATTTTAACCAATATACTCTCAAATGCCTTCAAATTTACTCCAACCAATGGATCGGTTTCAGTTTCTATCATGGCAAATGATGAATGGTTGTTTATTGAAATTTCAGATACTGGAACAGGGATTAACCCAGAGGATCTCAAAAATATATTTGATCGTTTTTATCAAGCCGAAGGTAATGAAGAAAAGGGATCGGGTATTGGTCTGGCGCTAACAAAAGAATTGGTTGAACTTCATGGCGGGCAAATAAGTGTTGATAGCACGAAGGGTCTTGGCACCACTTTCAAAATTAGAATTCCGCATACGCTTAACCGATTACCAAAAGATATTTCAATATTGGCACCCGATACCGTAACACCTTCAGTAAGTTCAGATTTCCAATCAAACCAAACAAGGAGAGACACTACAATTATTACAAAAACGCTGGATAGGAACAAAAACGCACCCATAGTTCTAATCGTTGAAGATAATGAGGATTTACGCAACTTTATTGCTGAAATTTTAAACAATAAATATCAAATACTAATGGCTGTAGATGGTTTGCAAGGTGAACGCATGGCCTTCGAGCATATTCCAGATCTAATTATAAGTGACATCATGATGCCTAAAAAGGATGGTTATGAATTATGCCAGCTCTTAAAATCAAATCTTAAAACCAGCCATATTCCACTTATAATGTTGACTGCCAAAGCAGATGAAAGCTACAAAATTGAAGGACTTACTCAAGGAGCCGATGCTTATTTAACCAAGCCATTTAATGAGAAAGAACTCCAACTGCGGATAAGAAACCTGATTGAAGCACGAAAAAAAATGTGGGATCATTTTAAAAATTTGAACATGCTACTTGTGGAGGATACACCGGTGACTTCTATTGATGACAAATTTTTGCAATCGGTTTTTAAGACTATTAAAGAGAATCTGGATAACGAACACTACACTGTAGAGGATATTGCCAGAAATGTGGGCTTTAGCAGGGCTCAATTGCATAGAAAACTAAAGGCTTTAACAAACAAATCTGCGGGTCAATTAATTAAGGAGATTCGCATGAATGAAGCGCATCGCCTATTAAAACTAAAAACCGGTACTGTTTCGGAAATAGCATACACAGTTGGTTATTCGAATCTATCTTATTTCACAAAAAGTTTCAAACAAACTTTCGGAGTGCTTCCTAGTAAAGTTGGCTGAAAAATATTGTAAAGTATGCTATTTTTAAGGTTTTAAAATTCTCATATAAAAATTTAAATGATTGCTTGCTACACGTCAATTTGTTTATATATTTGCAAACTCAAAATACGGCGAGGTAGCTCAGGTGGTTAGAGCGTCGGATTCATAACCCGGAGGTCACGAGTTCAAGTCTCGTTCTCGCTACAAAGAAATCCCCAGTAATTATGGGGATTTTTTATGGAATCATTTGTAACATATATTTTGTATTCAGAAAAATATG
>PANU01000041.1 GCA_002707745.1 Flavobacteriaceae bacterium | reverse complement strand
TACCGACTTTTATGACAGAGGGATGGATGGCCACCACCAAATGGATGCAAGTTTTGCCGAAGCCTATTTTCCGGTTGATGTATATGGAAACGAACATCTTGTAGACGAATTTGTAATACAAACAGTACCCTACGAAGAAGAAAAAAGAGTTCCTTATGCCCTTAAACTGGATCAACAAACTGATATTATTGTTCAGGTTGTAGAAAAAATAAAATTAAGTGATGTCGTATACCTATATGACAGCCTCTTGGACAGTTATACGCAAATTAGCGGCAATGCTACAGCATCTTTGTCGTTGCCAGCCGGTCATTACACAGATCGCTTTTTTATTGTCTTTAAGCCTGCACAAGGAGTTATTACTCCCCCAACTTCCTTTGACGCTAATAGAGATCAGGAAATTGAAGAAGTACTTGGAAATGTAGATTTTTTCCAAAACAACAGAGCTGCTCAGTTAGAAATAATGAATCCAGAGGGCTATGAAATTGAATATGCCCATATGTTTGATATGACAGGTAAACTTGTTGCTACAAGAACAGATATAGGTTCAAGTAGAAATTACACAATATCTACCGCTACGCTTGCAGATGGAGTATACTTAATAAAATTAGTAACTTCAAACAACGTTTCAATAGATTACAAAGCAATTGTAACTAATAAATAAAACACCCCATGACAGAGGGACTCGAAGGATATATGTTGCCCTGTCTTAACAAGCAACTCTTCGGGATAGAATGTTTTGGCTGTGGCATACAACGTGCCACAGCTTTATTGTTTAAAGGCGAATTTATAGCTGCATTTAAAATGTATCCCGCTATTTATTCGCTTTTTATTTTGGTTGTTTTCCTCCTATTAAATTTATTTTTAAAATTTAAGCACGCTACTCCTATCAAAATTGGTCTTATACTATTGAATGTAGTTATTATCGTTATCAGCTATTTTATTAAAATGAGTAAATTTGTGTAGCCCTATTATATTTTAGGTATATTTATTCTCGTCAAATTTTATAACCAACAAGTTTTATGGAACAACAAAAACTACCCAACGCAACTCTTATTTTAGTTTTAGGAATTTTATCAATCCCTTTCTGCTGCTGTTTTACCGGAGTAGGAGGATTAGTATTTGGAATTATAACCATAGTCTTGGCTAAAAAAGCAACAGCTGTATACCAGGAAAACCCCGAGTTATACACTGGATATCAAAATGTAAAAACAGGGAAACTTTTAGCCATTATTGGTATTGTTTTATCTGCTTTAACTTTAATAACATACCTGGTATTTTTATTCTTCTATCCTAATGTTCTGGAAGAATACCAAAGAAATGCCATGGAGCAATATGGCTTATAAGGGTTCCTATCTTTATCAAATAAAAGAGGCTGTCTAAAAAGTGTCAAAATCATGAATTTGTCACATTGAGCCTGTCGAAATGTATTGCTAGTCAATACTGTTAAATCTTCGACAAGCTCAGTTTGACAATATGAGTACACTTTTTAGACAGCCTCTTTTTTTATTTGTGTGATATTTTAAAAACCTATGCTTCAAATTCTTTTAGGGTATTACAAATAATTGTAACACAATCTAAAAGCTGTTCTTCGGTTATTACCAAAGGAGGTGCAAATCGAATAATATTCCCATGCGTTGGTTTTGCTAACAATCCGTTATCACGAAGTTTTAAACAAATATTCCAGGCAGTATCGCTATCCTCACTATCGTTAATTACAATTGCATTTAACAACCCTTTACCTCTCACCAATTTACAAATAGTACTTGTTGCAATGTAGTCGTTCATTTTATTTCTAAAAAGTTCTCCTAACTCATATGCATTTTCAGCCAGTTTTTCATCTTTTACAACATCCAGTGCTGCCATTGCAACTGCCGCAGCTATTGGATTTCCGCCAAAAGTAGAACCGTGAGAACCTGGGGTAATTACACTCATAACAGGATCGTTGGCCAATACAGATGAAACCGGATACGCCCCTCCACTTAAGGCTTTCCCTAATATTAAAATATCTGGTTTTACCTCTTCGTAAGCAACTGCCAGTAACTTACCTGTTCTGGCAATTCCTGTTTGTACTTCGTCTGCAATAAACAATACGTTATGCTTTTCGCATAAAGCCTTTGCTTTACTTAAATAGCCTTCAGAAGGAACATACACCCCTGCTTCACCCTGTATAGGCTCTACCAAAAATCCAGCTACATTTTTATTGTTCTCTAACGTATGCTTTAGCGCTTCCAGGTTATCGTATTCAATTTTTATAAACCCTTTCGTATACGGGCCAAAGTTTTCACGAGCTACAGGGTCGTTGCTAAACGATATAATAGTAGTTGTTCTACCGTGGAAATTATTTTCACACACTACTATTTCAGCTTCGTTCTCTTCAATTCCCTTTTTCTCATACGCCCAGCGTCTGCAAATTTTTAAAGCAGTTTCAACAGCTTCGGCACCTGTATTCATGGGTAACAATTTGTCAAAATTGAAATACTCACTTGCATATTTTTCAAACTGTCCTAGCATATCATTATGAAAGGCTCTGGAAGTTAGAGTTAATGTTTTAGCCTGCTCCATCATTGCGTTTATGATGGTGGGATGGCAATGTCCCTGGTTTACCGCACTATAGGCTGAAAGGAAATCGTAGTACTTTTTCCCTTCTACATCCCATACATACACTCCTTCTCCCCTGTTTAAAACCACAGGCAATGGATGGTAATTGTGGGCTCCATATTTATTCTCTAGATCTATCGCTTGTTGCGACAACGATTGTTGTGTTACTGACATAACATTAAAAATTTTAAAGTAAAAAAATAAAAAATTCCTACTGTACCTTTATTCTTTCTGAATCCCAATAGGTATCGGGAAGAAAATTCAGCGGAGGAGAGAAATCATCCTTGGGCGCAAATTACTAAAAATACCACATTATTTTAAACAAATCATAGTACTTTTGCGGCTATGGCAAGAAGAAATAAAAGAGTAATCCTGGAAAACCTCGAGGTAATTGACGCTGGCGCAAAAGGAAAGGCTGTAGCCAAGGCCCCTGACGGCAGAGTTGTTTTTATTAACAATGCGGTTCCTGGCGATGTGGTAACAGTTCAAACTACAAAAAAAAGAAAAGCTTTCTACGAAGGCACTGCCATCTCTTTTTCCCAACTTTCAGATAAACGTGTGGAACCTGTTTGCAAACATTTTGGTACCTGCGGGGGTTGTAAATGGCAGCATCTGGGTTATGAGCACCAGCTGTACTACAAACAAAAAGAAGTGGTAAATAACTTAACCCGCTTAGGACATCTTGAATTACCTGAAGTTTCCCCTATCTTAGGTTCGGCAGAACACTATTTTTACCGAAATAAAATGGAATTCTCCTTTAGCAATAATAAATGGCTTACCAGAAAACAAATTGAAAGCAATATTGAAATTGAAAATAAAAATGCATTAGGGTTTCATATTCCTGGCATGTGGGATAAAATTCTGGATATTGACAAGTGCCACCTGCAACGCGACCCTAGTAACGCTATCAGAAATTTCATAAAAGCAGAAGGAGAACGGTTAAACATTCCCTTTTTTAATACAAGAAAACAAGAAGGAATGCTCCGTACCCTGATGTTGCGCACCACAAGTACCGGTGAAGTGATGGTAGTGGTACAATTTTTTGAAGAAAATAAAACTAAACGTGAAGCCCTGCTATATAGTATTTCAGAAAAATTTCCTGAAATAACCTCGCTACAATACGTAATTAATAATAAAGGAAATGACACCATCTACGATCAGGAAGTAATTTGTTACAAAGGTAACGATCACATTTTTGAAGAAATGGAAGGGCTAAAATTTAAAATTAACGCAAAATCATTCTACCAAACCAATAGCGAACAAGCGTACGAATTATATAAAGTAACGCGAGATTTTGCAGGACTAACGGGTAATGAACTTGTGTACGATTTATATACCGGGACGGGAACCATCGCGCAGTTTATTGCTAAAAAAGCAAAAAAAGTGATTGGAATTGAAGCGGTGCCAGATGCGATCACAGCGGCTAAAGCAAACGCGCAACTAAATGAAATTGAAAACGTTGCGTTTTTAGTCGGAGATATGAAAAATGTCTTTAATCAGGGATTTGTAAATACGTATGGAAAAGCAGATGTGGTAATTACCGATCCTCCCAGAGACGGAATGCACAAAGACGTGGTAGCCCAATTACTTGCCCTGGCACCAGAAAAAATAGTATACGTAAGTTGCAACAGTGCAACCCAGGCAAGAGATTTGGCACTTATGAACGAAGTTTACAAAGTAACCCGAGTACAACCCGTAGATATGTTTCCGCAAACACATCACGTAGAAAATGTTGTACTTTTAGAAAAAAGATAAAATTGAAACAGGTTAAATTTGTTTGTTTTTTAGTTTTGTGTGCACTACTTCTTACCACAGGGTGTACACGGGACGATATTTGCGACCCGGCAACTGCGGTTACACCACTCCTTATTATTACGTTTAAGGATAACGCAAACATCACACAGGCAAAGAGTGTTACAGGATTGTCAATTCGTAAAAATGATATGGATTCTACGTTGGTTTTAAGAATAACAGAACCTACCGACTCCATCGCTATCCCTCTGGATACCGAAATGGATAACACCGAACTACTTTTTATATTGAATGACGATGACAATGAAGAAACTACCAATGGCGATGTTTTAAATTTCACCTACCAAAGAGAAGAAACGTATGTAAATAGAGCATGCGGATTTAAAACTACTTATACTGAATTTGATACTGAAGTTGAAGAAGATACAGCTAACTGGATAACCTCCTTTCAGGTATTACAAACAACCATTACAGATGAAATTGAAGCACATCTTTCTATTAGGTTTTAGCCTGTTCTTTGCGTCCGTTTCAGTAATGGCGCAAGATGAAACTATAACCATCGAAGAATCTGAAGCTGTTGAAACAATAGCTAGCGACACGATACCCAAAACCAAAAAATACGGTATCAGACTGGGAGTTGATATTTCAAAATTGGTTCGTACGGCTGTTGAAGAAGGCTACACCAGCTTTGAAGTGAATGGAGATTACCGGCTTACCAAAAAAATATACGCTGCTGCAGAACTCGGCACTTCAGATAGAGTATGGGATAAAGACGGATTAAAAACAACCACAACAGGAAGTTATATTAAAATTGGAGCCGATTTAAACGCCTATAATAACTGGCTTAACATGAATAATTCTATTTTTGGTGGACTTCGGTATGGATTTTCAACCTTTTCACAGGAGTTAAATTCGTATTCTATATACACTACTAACCCAGCGTTTCCAGTAGCGCAGCGAGATGTTTCTATTAAAGAAAGCGGGTTAACAGCTTCCTGGGCAGAATTAATTGTAGGGTTTAAAACGGAAGTGCTCAATAATTTATTTCTTTCCATAAACCTTCAGTTAAAACGAAAAGTTAGTGAAGACGAGCCTGAAGAATTTGACAATCTTATTATTCCAGGTTTTAACCGAACCTATGATTTTAGCCAGTTTGGTGTAGGGTATGGTTATACCATTTCATATTTAATTCCGCTGTATAAAAAATAAAATATTTATTGCGGTCATCCTGTGTGATTTTGTGAGGGTACAAACAAAATTGTATCGAAGGGCTGCAACTGTCACTGCTAACTTATTTAATTTTTACTAGCCTTTTTACTCCCCTCATACATATCGTACCGCACCAATTTACTTTCCAGCTTTCCGTTGTAGAGTTTAATTTTCCTTGAAGGTCGCAATCCAACACTTTTTAGCGCCTCCATATTGCTTGTAATCATCCAGGCTTGGGTTCCGGGATAGCCGCGCTTTAAGGTGTTCCCTATTTCAGCATAAAAAGCATCAATATCTTTAACAGCCAGACGTTCGTCGTACGGCGGATTAAAAACTAGAAACATAGCACGCTCCGTTTCTTTTTTACTTTCAAAAAAATCCTGCTCTCTTACTTCTATAAATTCAGAAAGATTGGCGTTTTTAATATTCGCTTTTGCTTTTCGAATGGCAAAAGGGTCTTTATCGCTGGCATAAATCTTAAAATGAAACTCTTTAATTTTTTTTAGCGCCGCATTTTCAATCACTTCATATAAATCTACATCAAAATCTGGCCAGGTCTCAAAACCAAACTCATCTCTATTCAAATTAGGTGGAATATTACAGGCTATCATCGCAGCTTCTGTAGCAATGGTACCACTACCACACATAGGATCCATAAAATCGCATTGGCCGTTCCAGCCCGTAAGCATAATCATTCCTGCTGCCAGCACTTCATTGATGGGAGCAAGTGTTTGTTCAACTTTATAACCTCGTTTATGCAAGGAAGCTCCAGAACTATCCAGCGAAACAGTACAAATATTTCGGTCAATATGAATATTAATCCGCAAGGTGGGGTGATCCAGGTCTACATCGGGGCGTTCTCCTGCTTTGTCCCGAAACCTGTCCACAATGGCATCTTTGGTTTTTAATGAAATATATTGCGAATGGGTAAATTTTTCAGAATAGACCGTAGCATCTACTGCCAGACTTCCATCGGCATCCATATAATTTTCCCAGGGAATAGCATATATCTTTTTGTAAAGATCATCTTCTGTAAAAATATTAAAAGCTGTAATGGGCTTTAATACCTTAATTGCAGTACGACTACATAAGTTTACTTTATACATAAACCCTGTATCACCTTCAAAAGAAACGTTTCTGGTACCTATCTCAATCTCGGAAGCTCCCAACTGCCGTAATTCCTGCGCTAATAATTCTTCGAGGCCATATAACGTTTTAGCCACCATTTTAAAATTCATTCCCTGTGTTTTCATTGTTGAATCCTACAAAAATACAGTATTTTTGAACCGCAAAACGCAACAGATGCAAAAAGAAATAACGAGCGATTGGTATGCTTCCTGGTTTGACACCCCCTATTATCATATTTTATATAAAGATAGGGACAACGCCGAGGCAAATAGCTTTATGGACCGTCTTACTCAATTCCTGCAATTAGAAGAAAACGATACCATTTTGGATCTTGCCTGTGGAAAAGGGCGTCATGCTATTTCATTAAGTCAGAAAGGATTTCAAGTTACCGGTGTAGACTTATCGCCTTCCAGCATTGCTTTTGCTAAACAATTTGAATCTGAACGGCTGAAATTTCGTGTCCATGATATGTGCCTGCCCTATCCGCAACGGTTTAACGCTGTTTTCAATTTATTTACCAGTTTTGGGTATTTTGAAAATGAAGACGACAACCTACGAACAATAAAAGCTATTAAAAAAGAATTAAAAGCAAATGGACACGGGGTGATAGATTTTATGAATTCTGAATACGTAATTAAAAATCTGGTGCCAGCTGAAGTTAAAGAAGTAGAAGGCATTACTTTTCATATAAAGCGTTATGTTTCGGAAGGGTATATTTTTAAAGAAATAAAATTTCAGCACAATGACATCCCTTTTTCTTATACAGAGCGGGTTAAGGCTTTGAGACTGGCAGACTTTAAAGAATATTTTGAAAAAGCCGGTTTAAAAACTGCGCATTGTTTTGGCGACTATCATTTAAACGAGTATGACGAGGCCACTTCAGATAGATTAATTCTTATTTTTAACTAATGGAATACATTGCATTATTTCTTGCTGTTGCCATAGGGTATGGGGTTGCCAGAATTTTTCAGAAAAAAGAATTAACACAGTTACCCATTTTACTTGCCTTTAGCGGTTCTTTTTTGCTGTCCACCACCCTGTTTGAACTTCTCCCGGAAGTGTTTGAAACGGGAGGAAATCATATTGGTGTTTTTATAATGGTGGGAATTTTGCTTCAAATTATATTGGACTTTTTCAGTAAAGGCGCAGAACATGGGCACGTTCACATTCAAACAGAGCAAAAAGTATTTCCCATTGCTCTTTTTTTAAGTCTTTCTGTACACGCACTTATTGAAGGATTTCCATTAACCGAACATGCTACCATGTTTTACGGCGTAATTGTTCACAAAATACCTATCGCAATTATTCTGGCATTGTTTTTTCAAAAGGCAAAGTTCAGCACGGGCACAACCCTACTTTTTTTAACATTATTTGCTCTTATGACGCCGTTGGGAAGCTTTTTAATGAATAAGCTTCCGCTGCTACAAGCCTATGCCGCTCAGATAAACGCTGTTGCCATTGGTATCTTTTTACACGTTTCTACAACTATTTTATTTGAAAGTTCAAAAAATCACAGTTTTAATCTTTCTAAAATGACTGCTGTGTTTGTCGCCGTTATCATTGCTTATTTTCTCTAGACAATTTCAGTAAAAATGAAAAGGTAATGCAGGATGCTTCCCAGGAGTACAAATAAGTGCCAGATTACGTGATTGTAGGGGATTTTATGGATAGCATAAAAAATGATTCCGCTTGTATACGCCATTCCCCCGCCTATTAATAACCAAAGTCCTTCTGGAGTAACAGCTGCTTTTAATGCTTCATAATCGAAAACAATAAGCCAGCCCATCGCCAAATACAATAACAGGGATACTATTTCAAACCTACCTGTAAAAAATATTTTTAAAATGGTACCTACCAATGCAATTCCCCATACCACCCAAAACAGTGTCCAGCCAAGACTGGCTTCTAAAGCGATAAGAACAACCGGGGAATATGTACCCGCAATTAATAAATAAATACTTATATGGTCGAGCTTACGGTACAGCAATTTTCTGGGCTCGTTACGTGTATAATGGTAAAGAGTAGATGCAAAATACAAGGTAGAGAGCGAAATACCATACAAGGAAATCCCAAGCAAGCCCTGAAAAGTATCGTAGGTATTAAATACAAACAACAAAGCAAAACCCACTAAACTTAACAGGAATCCTATCCCATGGGTAATGGCATTTAATTTTTCTTCGGTTTCAGATTGTGCATGCATAGTATTCAGAAAAAAATTATTGTTTTATCTCTTTACATAGTTCTTTAAAAAAATCATAATACTACTAAGCAATTAAAAAGTAAGGATACAAACAATGAACACGGTTTTTAATAAACGGAGATAGTTAACAAAATCATTGTCGTTACCAACAAAATAAAAAATAAGGGCACTACAAACTTGAGCCACTTATTAAATCCTATTTTCACTATAGCCAAGGCAGCGAGTATTAACCCAGTAGGGTTTATAAGGTAAAATAATCCTAGTCCATACTGCTAGGTATCTACAATAGTTTCTCTTCCAAGGTTTACAGTATCGGCCAAAGGAGACATAATTGGCATGGTAAGTACTGCCATTCCGGATGATGATGGCATAAAAAAGGATAAACCACTATAAATTAAAAGCATCACATTTGTAAAAACACCTTTGTTCATCCCTTCAGTAAAAGTACTTGCATGGTATAAAATGGTATCACTTATTAAACCGTCTTCCATCAGGATTGTAACTCCTCTGGCAATACCCACGATAAAGGCGACACTTAATAAGGTTCCCGCGCCTTTTGCAAATTCCTCCACAAAAACGGTTTCTTTTATCTTGGCAATAAAGCCTATTAAAATAGCTCCAATTAAAAACGTAGTTGTCATTTCAACAAACCACCAGTCTAAGAAAGAGACGCCAACAATCATAACTACAAAACACAATGAAAAAACTGCAAGAATGAGCCGTAAGCGATGTGTAAATTTTATAGTATTCTTCTCTACAGCAACTCCAAACAAGGAGTTTAGTTCCTCTTGTTGCTCAAAAACCAGCGATTTTGTAGGATCCCTCTGTACGCGTTTCGCATAACGAAGAATATAAAGAATAGTGATAGTTAAACAAACAAACAGCATAAGCAGTCTGTTATTTAAGCCTGTGGTCCAGCTAATACCAGCTGCATCGGAGGCTATTATCGTAGCAAAAGGGTTTATGGTAGAGCACATAGTTCCTATAGATGACCCAAGAAAAATACAAGCAAGGCCCACCATAGCATCGTACCTGGCAGCGAGGAACACAGGAATTAAAATAGGGTAAAACGCCATCGTTTCTTCGGCAAGACCAAAGGTAGTTCCCCCTGCTGCTATTAGGGTAGTAACCAGTATAATTAAAATAGATTCTCTTCCTTTTAATGTTTTTGCTAGCCAAGCTATTCCGGCATCAAAAGCCCCTGTAATATTCATGATCCCAATGAGTCCGCCTATTATTAAAATTAAAAAGATAATATCTGATGCTGCAATAATTCCTTTTATTGGCGATGTTACTAGCGCCGCCAACCCTTGTGGTTGGGGGTCTAGCTCTTTGTACGTATTTGGTATGCCAATGGGTTTATAAATGGCACCAGTAGTAAATTTTGTAATCGGTATTTTAATTCCTAGAGAAATTAAGGTTTCCTGAGTTGCAGGAAGTACTTCGGTTTTTCCTTGGCTTATTTTATTAAAAGTATTGTTGGTTGCATTGTACGAAAGACTATCATATTTTCCAGCTGGAATAAACCAGGTTAAAATAGCAACCAGAATCGCAATCCCTAATAATATAGTTTGAGCTGTTGGAAATTTTACTTTTTTCATTTCTAAGAATAAGGGGTTAATGGCTAAAAAACGAAAGTAAGAATTCTTTTATTGAAGCGGCGTTTTAATGCGTAAGAAAGTTCTTGAGTTATTTTTATAAATAGCGTAGTTTTTTGGGCAACGGCCGGGCTATCCGCTGTATCCCCGATAGCGATCGGGGGATGTCGCTGCTATCCCTGTTGCAAAGATGGCGGTTTTTATAACTTCATAGGTAAATTCTAAACCATAACAAGGGATAGTCATTCTTTGCTATACCACTCTGGAGTGCTTGCACCACCACGCATTCCGTGTAAAAGTTTAATGCAAAAAAAAAAAGGACCCAATCGTTAGATTGAGTCCTTTAAAGAAGGGGTTTATATATAGTAAACGGTGCAAGACCATTGGTTTTATGATTCTAAACCATAACAAGGGGTAGTTATTCTTTGTTATACTACTCTGGAGTGCTTGCACCACCACGCATTCCGTGTAAAAGTTTGATGCAAAAAAAAGGACCCAATCGTTAGATTGAGTCCTTTAAAGAAGGCGTTTATATATAGTAAACGGCGCAAGATCATTGGTTTTATGATTCTAAACCATAACAAGGGATAGTCATTCTTTGCTATACTACTCTGGAGTGCTTGCACCACCACGCATTCCGTGTAAAAGTTTGATGCAAAAAAAAAGGACCCAATCGTTAGATTGAGTCCTTTAAAGAAGGCGGCGACCTACTTTCCCACGGAATGTAGTATCATCGGCGCAAATGGGCTTAACTTCTCTGTTCGGAATGGTAAGAGGTGAGCCCCATCGCTATAACCACCTTAGTTGTAGCTTGGGCGCTATAAGCTTTAAGCTGTAGGCTTTACACCTATTGCTTAAGGCCTAGAGCCTAAAGCGTGCATCTTCGATGCACAAATATCTTAACATATTGGAATAAAAAATACAACAAAAGTAAATTGTCAAAGTGAATACTTGTAAAAGAGTGTGCCCTCCCGCCCAAAGGCGGGAGAGTCCCGATTAGTATCGGGGTACATAAGCTTATGGGCTATTAGTACCGCTCGGCTATGACATTACTGCCTTTACACCTGCGGCCTATCAACGTGGTAGTCTCCCACGGCCCTTTAAAGAAATCTCATCTTGTGGTGGGTTTCGCGCTTATATGCTTTCAGCGCTTATCCCTTCCCGAC
>PANU01000040.1 GCA_002707745.1 Flavobacteriaceae bacterium | reverse complement strand
TCTGAAATCATCACGGTAAAAAGTAATGTCCAGATACCCCAACGATACATTTTTAATTTTATACTCCTTTTCTAAAAGAGATTTTAAGCGTTCGGCCAAAAAAACACCTCTGGGCTGTATGCCTATGAGTACGGTATTAGTAAAAGTGTCGTGATTTTCTATTAATTGACAAGCCAAACGGTGAAGTGCTATTTGTACTTCGGTTGCGTTGAGTAACACTTTTTGGCTCATAGAGAAATGCTGAATGGTATTCAGAGAACAAATTTAAGGGTTTTATTTCAATTTAAAGGATATGCAACTTAATTTACGCTTAAAATGTAAGGTAAAAATTGAAGTTTAATTCAAAATAGCACCCACTTCATTAAATTCTATATCGTAAAAAATCCCTTTGATAGCTTGAGCTACGCGTTTCCCTTTGGTTATTTCCCGATCGTTATACATAGTCTCTATCTTATTCAGAATGCTTTTGGAAAGATGCTTCTTTTGTAGGGTGTTTTTCCAAAAGTTGCTTGGTTCTGTGTGGAAATAGTGCCAAATTACTATCTTTCCATTTCCATAAACTTCATACTACCTACCATGCGTAAAATTTCCATTTTACTTTTCTTTTTAAGTATTGTATCCATAAAAGGCATCGCCCAAAAGAAACCTATTGTTATTGAAGAAGAAACCAACAAAAACCGAATTTTCTTTTACGCCATAAATGAAAATTTAGAGGATTATGACGTTGTGCTAACCGTTAGCGGAACTGGCTTTAAACAACGTGGTGGAGCCGAAAGACCCATTCGTGTTCCGGCTACTTCCAAAGTACAGGTTAAAAGCCTTATCAAGGAACGCGACAAATACCCTATGTACGAATATAGCCTAAAGACAACCGATAGCCTTTCGCGACGTGCCCTACGCCCCACACCCGAGATCATAAAAATAAATCCGTACAAACCCATCCTTATGTACCGTACAACCAACTGTAAACAATGCGATACCATTTCAAAATCTTTGGCTGCTGGTCCTTATATTCACAAAACTATGTTACTTACAGAAAAACCAGATGTAACTGAAATTTTAAAGCGTGCCCTCCCGGCAATAGACACAATTTCTACCCTTATTATGAGTATAGGCGGAGCTTTATATACCGATATTGAATCCTATGACGCACTTCTGATTAAACTGAATGAACTGGAAGAAGAAGAAAATTAATTTTTGAAAATCTTTCCAACAAATTGCATCCAAAAAACCCACATAACAATCGCTATAATCTTGAAGTCCTCATAAAAGCGCATCCCGCTTTGGAAGAATTTACTCATACCATTCCATCTGGAACAAAAACAATAGATTTTTCTATATCCAAAGCTGTTTTTCACCTTAACAAAGCACTCTTATTAGCGCATTACAATCTTACAGACTGGAATATACCCGATGGGTACCTCTGCCCTCCTATTCCATCCCGCGCAGATTACCTGTTGTACCTTAACGACCTATTACAACAAAACAACCTTTCTCACACAATTAATATCCTTGACATTGGTACAGGCGCCAATTGTATTTATCCTTTACTGGCGGTAACATTACTGGGTTGGGACGCAGTGGGATGCGATAGTGATGCGGTTGCCGTTAAGGCAGCGAAAAATAATGTAATGGCTACCGAAGACCTTTTAGAAAAAATTGAAATCCGTTACCAGAATAATAATGCCCATATTTTTAAAGGCATCATTCTTCCTGGCGAATTTTACCACGCTACGGTTTGCAATCCGCCGTTTTATGCTTCGGAAGAAGAAGCAAATAAAAGCACCCTAAGAAAACTTAAAAAATTAAATCCAGAAAAATCTGTTTTAGAACTGGAGCGCAATTTTAAGGGGCGCCCAAACGAATTATGGTGCAATGGTGGAGAAGCCTTGTTTATAAAACGAATGGTAAAACAAAGTGTGGCGTTTAAAGAACAAGTAGGATGGTTTTCTACCTTAGTTTCCAGGAGTGAAACACTTCCAAAATTATATAAATTACTCATTAAACTGGGGGCAACATACGAAACCCTGCAAATGCAGCACGGTAACAAAATTACGCGTGTTGTGGCATGGCGGTTTAAGGAGTAATTTTGTTTGTAAAATCTGAAAACTCCTTCCGCAACAATTCCAATTTCGGTTCTATAAATCGTTCACAAAAGGGCTTGTGTGGGTTTTTTTGATAATAATTGGTTATCGCTTCCCGTGAGCCTTTAAACGATTTAAAAGAAAGTACTTGAGTAACCAGCTTTTCAGAAAAATTGTCCTGTAACTTTTGTAAAATAATTTCTGAAGCTTCTTTTTGTGCTTCTGAAAAGGTATATACTGCAGACCGGTATTTCTCTCGCATGCTATGTGCAACCGTACTTTTGTGCGTATATAAATGAATTTCAATTAAAACAGCCAACGAAATTTTTTGTGGATTAAAATGAACAACCACAGCTTCAGAAAAAGTAGTAGCGTTCCCTACTGAAGTCACATAGCCCTGTTCCACTTTTTCAACTCCCCGCAGCGACTGAAACACAGCTTCCGTACACCAATGGCAACCTCCACCCAGTGCTATTTTGGATTGTTTAAGATGTAATGTTGACATAATTTTTCAGAAAATGATATACTTTATCAGCTGGCATCTCACAGGGTTTAAGGGCTTCTTTAAGGCCTTTATAATAATTAAAACTAATAAAATTGGTGCCACTTAAATCTTCGGCATATAGTTTTATACTTTTTCCGTTATTAAAGTCGGTTCTAGTTACCCCATACATGCTTCCCATATACTTCACTTTTGAAAACCCTACAGGAAAGTGCAAAATGCGTTCTAAAGGGGATTTCATAGTTTTTTATTGCACCACTACTTTCTTGGTTTGCAGGGTATTGTTATTGGAAACCGTCACAAAATAGACTCCTGAACGCACCTTTTGACCATTGGTATGGGTAGCGTTCCAGTATACTTCCTGTGGACCTGTTGCAGTGCCTGTAAACAATGTTACAATTTTTCTTCCTAACATATCGTACACGGCAACCGTGGTTTCTGTAGTACCTAAAGCATTAAATTTTATAGTCGTCTGGTTCGTTATCGGGTTTGGGGCAACAGTAAATTGAGAATCATAAAACAAGCTAGTGTCAACTCCTAACGTCCCGTCTGGAGAAACCCTGGTATAATATACGTCTTGTCCTCCTGTAAACGTGCCACACCAAGCAATATGCGCAAAGTTGTTATCACTTTTCATATCCATATAATCTCCCATTTTTTGCTGAACGGGATATCCAATAGAAGGGTTAAAGGAGTCAGAGATAGGTGTATTCACCGACCAGGTATCTCCTTGATCTTCAGAAAAAGAATAATACAAAACTGAATTAAATGTACCCGCTGGAGCATCCCGTGTATCCAGCCATATAGCGTCTATCCTTCCATTAGGAGCTACAGCCATAGTTCCAAACCATTGATAAGCGGTTGTACCTACATCGGTATTAATGCGTACAGGGTTCTGAAATGTCACGCCTCCATCGGTGCTCTTTGCAAACATTACATCGGCTGGATCTCCAGATCCGTTTCTCTCTACGGAGGCCAGGACATATACATTATCACGGCCCGGGCCAGTACTTACGTCTACATCTACCCACGCCTGGCCAATTAGCCCCTGCGGATTAATAGGCTCACCAACATTTAAATCGCCATCCAGGTTAACAGCTGTTGCGCTATCAAATGTTACTGATGCCAGGGGGTCTTTAGCATTTGTAGATTTAAATACGGAAATGCCCGCTGCCGTAGTACCTGTTAAATATAAATTGGCATCAGCATCTACCGCCAGCGTTCCCCAGAAAGGGTTCCCAATAATATTTACGCAGGGTTCAAAACTCATAGCATCGTTAGTAGACCGGGTAAAAGAGCCTGGACAAGTAGAAAATGAATTATTCCAATAGCTATAATTATGACCTGCGCTTGGGCCTCCTGTTCTATCTATTCGCATCCATTGTTTATCGCCTCCCTGGGCAGGAACGGGTTCCCCCCATATTACGTCCCCGTCCCTGATAGCAAATACATCACACGCAAAGTCACTTTGCAAACTATTATAATAAAAATTGCCTTGGTTGTCAAAATCCAGGACAGGATCTGATCTAAACACACCGGGTTCTAAAACGCCAGGAAACGTCCAGTTATATCCGCCGTTGGTAGAATACCCATATCCGGCTTGTCTAAAATCGCTGGTTATATCATCAAATTGTCTCCAACCTATAACAATTCGGTTTGGGTTGATGGGATCTACTGCCAGAGAAGGCTCATTGGCTGCATCGCCAACCATATTGGCACCACTTGCTGAAATATTAACCTGTTTGGTAAAAAAGTTTGGGGTTATTTGTTCAAATGCCGGTGATGTTGGCATGGCATCCTTGTCAACATAGACATAAGGCTGATTCTCCGTTTCTTTCGGTAGTTGTTCTTGCAGCTGGGTATAAGCCTCTTGTGAAGTAGCTAGCTGAGCCATTACACAACAAAAAGTGATAAATAGTATTTGTTTCTTTTTCATATTGCAAAATTTTAAGAGCTATAAATTTACAATAATTCAATGAAGGAAGGCGTCCGCATTTATAAATGAAGACTTGTAAGTATTGAAAAAAACAAAATTCAAATGGTAAATGACTAAAAAAGTGGCATTTTATTTGAAGTTGCAATAGCTCATCAAAAACCTTCAACGTATGAGAACTTCAAGAAACCCAACTACCATTAATGCAGGAAGTATGGCAGACATTGCTTTTTTATTACTGTTATTTTTTTTAGTAGCCACGACAATTTCACAAGAAAAGGAAATTGTAAGAAAGCTTCCCAATCCGTGTCCAGCAGGTCAGGATTGTACTACAGATATTCCAGAAAGAAACCTTTTACACATTATCATTAACGAAAAGGGAGACCTTTTAGTAGATAACGAAATAACACCTCTTAAAGAATTAAAAAACAGAGCTGTATTATTTTTAGATAACAACGGAAAAGGAACATGTGATTATTGTAAAGGAACAAAAATTGAAAGCGAATCTGATGATCCGGCAAAGGCTGTGATATCGGTAAGCAGCCATAGATTGTCCAGTTATGCTTCCTTTATTTCGGTGCAGGATGAACTGACCAAAGCGTACACAGAATTAAGAACAAGATATGCAGCTGAAAAATTTAATAAAAGCTTTGAGATGCTTTCAGAAGAAGAAATGACCGCGGTACAAAAAGCATATCCGTTTATTGTTTCTGAAGCAACCATACAATAATTACCCAAAAGACAAGAAGGAACCTCACAAAAGCAGTGATATATCACTATTAGAAAATAACGGTGTATTGGTATTATCCAATTTTTAAAATTGAAAGAGTACTACTGTTTAACTTTCTTTTTTGGCTTCTCCGGCATGGGGCCCCGCAGGTGAACAATAAGTCCATTTAAAAAGTTGCGTAAAAACTGATCCCCGCATTCCATAAATTTTGCGTGGTCTGGGTTTCGGTAAATGGCGTTTATTTCACTTTTTGTCACATTAAAATCTACTAGTTTGCAAATAGCTACAATTTCGTCATCCCTTAACTTGTGGGCAACCCGTAGCTTTTTCATAATGTCGTTGTTGGTAAGAGCCATATAATTATTTATTTTAAGCAAAAGTACTTTAAATTTTAGTGATAGGCAGTATACTATAGAATTGTTAGGTTTGCAAATTCCCTATAAGTATGAGTGACCGTGTACATTTCTATTTCAAAATTTATAAACCCTATGGCTATGTAAGCCAGTTTATAACCAATGATAGCAAGGCAAAACGAAAGAAATTTTTAGGACTACTAAGCGATTTTCCTGAAGGTACCATGGCCGTTGGAAGATTGGACGAAAAAAGTGAAGGATTGCTTTTTTTAACAACTGACGGAACTTTTAGCCACAGTATTAATAAGGGAAATACTGAAAAGGAATACTATGCACAGGTAGACGGTGTCATACCAGAAACCGCGATTACAGCAATGCAAAAAGGAGTTTCTATAACCGTAAACAGTGCTGCCTATATCACAAAGCCTTGTAAAGCCAACCGTATTAATACCCCGGTGTTACCAGAGACTACACAAAAAATAAGAGATGACCGCCACGGACCTACTTCCTGGGTCTCTATCACCTTAACGGAGGGAAAATTCAGGCAAGTACGTAAAATGACTGCCGCCGTAGGTTTTCCTACCCTCCGTCTTGTTCGCGTTCGAATTGGAACTGAAACTATTAAAGATATGGCAGCAGGAAGTGTACTAAAAATAGATGTTTAGAAAGTATTTACAAGACAGGAGCTGTAAGAAACAGATGCAGAAAAAACAATACAAGTACAACTATTAACTTAATAAAAAGTTTAATCATCTTCAGAAAGTATAAAAAAATCGTTTACTGGTTTTTTAAAAACAGCCGAAAGCTTTAATGCTAAAACTGTTGAAGGGACATATCTATTGGCTTCCATAGAATTTATAGTTTGTCTGGAGACTCCAATTTGGGTTGCCAGCTCCTCCTGAGTAAGGTTAAGGATAGCACGCTCTACTTTTAAAGTGTTTTTCATTATCGGTTCTTTTTTGATAAATGAAAAAACATAATGTACACAAACAACATATACCATAAAATACTAAAGTCGCCCAGGTCTTCAAATAAACCAATCTCTTTGTTTAATATGAATCGCACGATAGTAGTAACAACAGGCTGTATCAGGATATACACGGCGGTGATCAAAAAGGTCATGCTAAATGCTCTTGCCCTTAAATGCTGAATACGCTCGTCTTCATGTTTTTCTCGGGCAAGTACGATGATAAATAGCGACAACAACATTACTCGCTTTACAATTTCCTTAACTAATGTAAACTCACCCTCCAAAAACTTGAGAGTTAAAATCGTGATGAGTGTTATAATAAAAAACCCTGCTCCTATCTTCTTCCAGTAATTGGGTAATTTATAACTGAACAACTTGTCCATTTTTCGTTGTTCACATTCCTGAATAGATTTAAAATCCATAATTAGTATTTTTTACATATAGGAAAGTTATTTTTCCTATATGACAAATATACTTTACATTTTTAAATAAAAAAATAGTTTAGTTGAAAAATTGAATCGTTGGGTAAAAAAATAACTTAAATATTCTTGTAAGACAGGCAACAAGCACGTAGCTCATAGATTTTGCAACGTTCGCTGCTTACTTGTATCTAGTATATTATTCCTGAATTACCACAATGGTAGCTTTCTTACCGGTTAGCAGTAACCATTCCTTGGCAGAAACCAGACGCCCTTTATCATCATACACCTGCAGTTCGGCAGTATTGGGGCCAGAAGAACCCTGATTAAGCGCCTGAAATACAATTTTATTAGGTCCTTTTTGAAGCGGGACATCAAAGCCATCAAAACTTCCATTTAAACTAACATCGGCGCGCACCACATCCCCGTTTAAAAAAATACGAATACGATCGCCGTCAACAAACTCATGATCTCTATAAGCTATATTAACGTACACAGCTCCTACTCGAATTTCACCCAGAAACTGGTCGTTCCCAAGTCCTTCGGCAGCTGCTTTATCTTTGGTAAAGAATTTTGGTGCACTCCCCGCATTGTAGGTTTTTAAACCGTCACCTTTAGTCATATCGAAATCTTCCGGGGTTTCTTTGCCAAGATTGGTATACTTATTTGGGGTGTCTACATCGGTTAGACTTGGCTTTTTTGAAGGAGGTACGGTGATACCACGAGGATCTTCGGTGATAATATCGGTGGCTTCAATTTTTACTGAGTTGGGCGTGTTTTTATCCAACTGCGCCAATAAGGGTAGCGAACCAGCTACTAATAAACAGCAAAAGAAAAGCTTTTTCATAATTTATTTTTATTGTAATTGTTTCAAAAACTACGCCAAAAGTACTTATTTTTTTAAGAGTCTTTTTACGATGGTGCTACCAGAGTTTGTATCTTTTAAAACCAAAAAATACATTCCTTTTGGAAGATAATCCACGTTATTGATGCTTAGCTGGTTTTTTTCTTCTGAAATAGAAATGTTGTATACCTTTCCCAGCACATCAAACAGCTTTACAGTGTCTAATTTGTGTAAAGGACTATGCTCTATGGTAATTGTTTCAGAAAAAGGGTTGGGAACTACTACTATTTCATTTGTGGGTATAGGTTCAGTAACTCCTAAAATGCCTTCGGGGTAATTTGACACTTCAAAATCGTCAAAATAAAATCCGTCCCCAGGTCTTGTACCATCGGTTACCATTGCAAAACGGAATTGCACTGTTTCTGCTCCAAAGAACTGAGCTAAATTGATAGTCTCCAGTGTCCAGGCTACATTTTCCTGATAGGTACGAATTGTAACCCAATCGGTGCCATTATTAGTAGATACCTGGAAGGAAACGGTATCTCCTTCTACTATAGCGTGTTTATAGGCAAAATGAACAAAAGGATTTTCTATGCCTGAAAAATTAAAAGTTTCATTCAGCTGAAAATAATTTTCAGTATTGTTTGCACTGTTTCCATTGTTACTATCTCCAAAACATTGAGTACCACTAAAGGAGTCGTCTAAATTTATTCCCCAGCTAATTCCCGTGCCTCCAGCAGTCCAGTGAATGGCCCCATTTTCGGCATCGTCTTCAAATAAAATTTCTTTCTCCCCAACAAATACAGGAATCTCTAAAGTCTCATTAGGAATACCATCCTGGATAGTCGTGACTGTAATGGTAAAAAAACCATCGTCAAATAGAGGTTCCAGTTCAAACTGAAACGGAAATTCACTGTTATCTTTCCTTTCTCGAGCAGGAATAGTTCCAAAAGTACTTGCGGTGGGTGAAATAACGTCTACATTGTCTGTTTGCACTACTACGCTCACATTAGAAGCAGTAGCACCAACACCAATATTTTTAATTTCAATTACTAATTCAAAAGCTCCTCCGGGAATAACATTCCCTGTTAATGCATACGATTGCACATCCAGGTATGCCCCTGCTATATATGTTTGAAACATAAACGGACGAATGTTTTCTGCCACTAAATCGAAAATAGTGCTTTCCGGAGGCCAAAACCCATTGCCGTCAATTTCGGGGGTCCAGCTATATATGCCTTCGGAATGCATATAATCTCTTGTAGTACCGCAGGACGTATAACCCAACATCTGAAAGGTTACGCCGTAACTGTATTCGTTTTCATTTAAAAAAGCCGAAGCCCATTCAGAATATATATCGAAGGCAGGTGGATTGGCATCATATCCGTACGGCATTAAACAGGTTCCTGCTGTGGAGTGTGTAGAAAAAGTTGTATTTGCTCCTGTTTGCATTATCAGGTCTCGAATGGCTGTTGTTTCAGCTTCTGAAAAAGCTTCTGCCCCTCTATACACCCCGGAACAGGGATCTGAACTGGAACAGCTATCGTTTATAGCATATCCAAAACCATAATTTCTGTTTAAGTCTACCCCCACACACGCTAACGTTACCGGATTCCGGTTTTTGCGCCATAGTCCGCCGCCTTCTGGGTTTGTTGTTTCATTGTACACATATCCATCTGGATTTACCACGGGAACAAAATATATTTCACGATTGTCTACTAAAAATTTTACAGAAGCATCGGTTTCATAGTTTTCTAGTAACCAAAACATATAGTTTACAGTAGCTGCCATAGATAACGGTTCGCGGGCGTGGTGCAGGGCATCAAAATGTGCTGCTGGTTCGTCTTCATCTATTTCCGGATTGTCACTAATTTTAACCATCCAGATATCCCTGCCCTCTGCAGTTATTCCTATACTTTCTCTTGTGGTGATAAGGTTTGGGTAGTCTGCTTTCATTTCATCCAGCACAGCAACCACTTCATTAAAAGTATAAAAACCTCCCATGGAACCTAAGTCGAAACCAGCTGCAACTTGTGAAGATTTTACAGGGTTAGGATTCGCTAGTTTATCGGCTTGTTGTATTTGAGTATAATATGTATTATAATCCGGAATCGTTACTGCTACTGTATAACCTTCATGTTGAAGTGCCTGAAGTTCTGAGGGAGTGACAAAAAAACGGATTCCGTTCTGCCAGTCACCCTGATAGTGGTCTATTGCATAACCAGCATTGGAAAGTTGTTGAATTTCAGCAAAAGAATTCAAAGTAACTTTAACTTCAGAATAGCTTTCTGTTTGTGCCAACGCATTAAAAAACACCGATATAAAGAAAAGCGTAAAAAGAAAATGTTTTATATGGAGCATTTATTTCTTATTTATTCGTGACCGTATAAGCAATAGTAACAATATTATGACCGGTAAAACGATATATATAAGGATATCTGCAGTTTTTGTAAAATCTATGGGCGAATTATCGTCCGGGTGTGGCACATCTGTAGGTATTTGTGCTAGGATAGTTGAAACAAAAAAGACTGTCATACTCATGAAAATAAAGAAAATACGTTTCATAGGAAGCTAATTTTGGCTATAAAGTAGGAAAAATGAACAAATATGCATTATTTTTTAACAAATAGTGTTAAGTATTTGGAATTGTCAAAATTAGGTGTTACTATGGAGGGTTATTAAAATTTAAAATACCACAAACTATATGAGACAACTCAAAATTACAAAGCAGGTTACCAACAGGGAAACTAAGTCGCTAAACAGTTATTTACAGGATGTAAGCAAGATTGACATGATTACTGCCGAAGAGGAAGTAGAGTTAGCGCAAAGAATTAGAGCCGGAGATCAACGTGCACTAGACAAGTTAACACGCTCTAACCTTCGATTTGTAATATCGGTTGCGAAGCAATATCAAAATCAGGGATTGCGGTTACCAGATCTTATTAATGAAGGAAATGTTGGACTGGTAAAAGCTGCCAAACGTTTTGATGAAACCCGTGGTTTCAAATTTATATCGTATGCCGTATGGTGGATTAGACAATCTATTTTACAGGCTCTAGCGGAACAATCTAGGGTTGTACGTTTACCCCTTAACAAGATTGGAGATATTAATAAAATTAGAAAGGCCTCTATTCATTTAGAGCAGGTACACGAGCGTAAGCCTTCTGCTGCAGAAATTGCAAAGGAATTGGATATGACCATTTCTAATGTAAAACAAAGCTTAAAGAATGCAAACCGTAGTTTATCTATGGATGCTCCTTTTCAGGAAGGTGAAAACGACAATAATTTGTACGATGTAATTAGCTCTGGAGAAACACCTAATCCGGATAAGTCTTTAATTCATGAGTCTCTTAAAATTGAGATAGATCGTGCCTTAGACACCCTGGCTCCCCGTGAGGCAGATGTGGTACGCCTTAACTTTGGGTTATCCAATCAGCCAGCTATGACGCTGCAGGAAATTGGAGATACTTTCGATTTAAGTAGAGAGCGTGTTCGTCAAATTCGTGAGAAGGCAATACGTAGATTACGCAAAGAGTCTAAAAGTCATATCCTTAAAAAATATTTAGGATAGGCTTTACACGACCTAACATAGAGCACCTTTGTTTTAAGATTTCCTTATTACAAAGGTGTTTTCATTTTAAGTATATTTCAAACCAAACCAAAACACTTTATATTTTATGCAAGATGCTACTTCCACAACAGAAGATCCTACTAACGAAGCTACTTTTAATGTCTCCGATGCTATTGAAGGGCTATGGGATAAATTAGACGGATGGTTAGATGCCATTATTTTAAAACTTCCCAATTTTATTTTAGCGATTCTCGTAGTTGTTTTATTCCATTTTCTGGCAAAAGGAGCAGCAAAGATAATGAGACGTCTTGTTCTTAAAAGAGTACAAGAGGAATCTATCAAACAAATAATTGGGCAAATTACCTATGCCATCGTATTATTAATAGGATTCTTTGTAGCACTTGGCGTAATGGATTTAAACAAAGTCCTTACCTCTGTACTGGCTGGTGCTGGTGTGGTTGGTTTGGCTATTGGTCTAGCACTACAAGGTACATTAAGCAATACAGTTTCAGGGTTTATACTTTCGTTTTTACCAAAAATAAGCATAGGCGACTGGATTGAAACCGATAGTGACAAAGGTTTTGTAACCGAAATTAATCTCCGTAATGTAACTATTAAAAGACCTGATAATAATTTAACGATTATTCCCAACTCAACTTTTGTTGATAATCCATTTACAAATTACTCTATCCATAAACGCTCCCGAATTATTGTAGGTTGTGGTGTGGGGTATGAAAGTGACTTGCAAATGGTAGAAGATTTAACTGTAAAAATCATTGGAGAGGCTTTTCAGCAAGAAAACAGCGAAGAAATTGAATTTTTCTATACCGAATTTGGAGACAGCTCTATAAATTTTCTGGTACGCTTTTGGGCAGATTGCAGTAATGGAAAAGAAAACTTTATGCATCAGCACAAAGCCATTAAAGTTATTAAGAAACATTTTGACGAAGCCGAAATTAACATTCCGTTCCCTATTCGAACGTTAGATTTTGGTAAAAATAACCTCACAGTACTTTCGGATAAGAAATAATACCAGTACACTATATAAACAAAAAAGACAGCCTATACCGCTGTCTTTCTTGTTTCTGTATAATTATTACACAGAAACCCTCCAATTTTTAAAATTTCTGAAGTAAAACTTCCAATTTAACAAAACTGTGACATTCTTTAAGTATTTTTTTGGGAAGGTGCCAACCTATATTTGTTCCAGAATCAAAAACATAACAAACCTAAAATTTAAAAATCATGAAAAAATCAATTGCATTAGCCGTATTCTCAAGCGCTATATTATTAACGTCTTGTGTATCTAAAAAAAAGTATGTAGAACTGGAAGGACAGTATAATGATACCCGTTCTACCCTAGCAAAAACACAACTTGAAAAAGAAGAAGCCGAAACTAAACTGGCAAAAATTGAAGACCGTGTTGCAAGCTACAACCAAAAAATTCAATCCTTAACAGAAACCAACAACAACAGATTACAACAATTTGAAGGAGTTGTAATTTCGCAAACCGACAGGGACAAAATGAAAGCTGCCCTAGCCAATGTGGATCCAGCAGAATTAGCGGAAGCTAAAACCCTAAAGGATAGCATGAACCTTATTATTTCTCACAATTTAAAACAAAACCTGGACAACAGTCTTATTGCTGAAGGTGAGGAAGACGATATCCAAATTAACATAGACGAAACAGTGGTAATGATTACTATTTCAGATAAACTATTGTTTAATTCAGGAAGCTACAAAGTAAATACAAAAGCAAACCCTTTATTAGAACGTTTAGCCAATGTAATTAATAGCGAACCAGCTCTTGAAGTAATGGTAGAAGGACATACCGATGCGCAAACTGTAAAATCTGGGTCTTATATTAAAGACAACTGGGATTTAAGTGTAGAACGTTCTACTGCTGTAATTAGAACATTACAGGATAAGTACGGAGTAGCTCCGGAAAAGTTGATTGCAGCCGGACGTAGTAGTTTCCATCCGCTAACCGAAAATGATACTAAAGAAGGGCGTGCTACCAACCGTCGTACACGAATTGTAATACTTCCTAATTTAGATAAATTCTTGGCCTTGCTTTCTGCCAACTAATACAACTGAAAGTAAACAACTATGCAAATGCAACGTTCCTGTTTTAGGAACGTTGCATTTTTCTTTAGTATATTTACGAAACAAAGCTTCTTAATCCCCTAAAATGAAATTAGAAAATTCTCCATTTCTTAAAAATTGCCTGATTAAATTTTCTGAACCCTTTGGAGAATTTTATTTGTTTGAAAAGTTTATAGTAAGTGAAATAAATGAAGGAGTTCATTTTGATTGGGAAAAAGCTGAAATTCTAATTAATAGGGTGCATGAATATTTTGGAACAACTGAGGTAGAAATCAACTACCTTTCAAACCGGGTGCACTCCTACTCTGTCACCGCTCAGGACTGGCTTAAATTTTACCAGGAACGCCATACCGTTGACCGCGTAGCGATTGTTGCTTATGAGAAGAAAGGGTTTTTAAGCGTACAACTGGAAAAAATGTTTACCAAATCTAATTATAAAACATTTAATTCACTAGAGGAAGCTGTTGAGTGGCTCTCTTAAAAATACTCCCATTTTTTTTTACCATGTGTTATACCTATTCATTTTTTTATTATTTTTATTCTATATAGAAGTAGAAAATATTATCCCCCCTGTCTTTTTTAAACAAAGGTCATGAAAAAACTACAACTCCCACACGGCGAAATGGAGCTTCATCAAAACTATGCCATCCTGCGCGTTTTTGAGAATGAGCATATCTGTTTAAATAAAGCGAAAGACACTTTTAAAGAATTAAAATCATTTTTCCAGGCCAACAACTTTATTCTTATTGCCCATAGAACAAAAAATTATTCTATCGACAAAGAGGTGTTTGAAAATGCAACCTTAAAAAATTTAATAGGACTGGGTATCGTATCCAATCTTCCCGAATCCCGAGAAAGAGCTATGCAGGAACAGGATCATTATAACCGAAATTTTGCTTTTTTTGAAGAACTCCAAGAAGCTATTGATTGGTCACGTTCTTTTTTTAGATAGAACGTTTATTTTTTTGCACCAGGAGGCACACTGGGGCGCACTTCAATTTTACTAGGAAGTGTCCTTGGGTGCATTTGTAATAAATCTACAACCAGCTTTCCTATATCTTCAATTTGTATTTTCCAGGCGCCTTCCTCACCAGGCTCATTTCCATTGAAATGTGTAGAAACACTTCCTGGCATAATAGTACTTACTTTTACTTCGTGTTTTCTAAGGTCCAACATAGCCGCTTGGGTAAAGCCCGTCACCCCGAATTTGCTAGCGTTATAGGCGGTTCCTCCTTCAAAAAAATTGGTGCCCGCAAGACTGGAAATAGAAATATAATATCCTTTTGTTTCCTTCAGCGCAGCTACTGAAGATTTTAACGTATAAAAAGCTCCCGTAAGGTTGGTATCTATCACTTCGTTCCAATGCTCAATACTCATCTCCTCTATACTCCCAAAATGTCCTAGACCCGCATTGGCAACAACTATATCCAGTTTTTTAAATTCACTAATAGTTGCTTTTACAGCGTGTTCCTGGCTCTCAAACGAACGCACATCTGCGGCAATACCAATGGCGTAAACGTTATCATTGCCTGTTTCATTAAGCTTTTTTGCAGCTTTATCTGCAGCTTCTTGACTCCGACTGGTAATAGCTACATGTACGCCTTGTTTTAATAATGCTTCTGCTATTCCGTATCCTATTCCTTTGGTCCCCCCCGTAATGAGAGCTGTTTTTCCTTGTATGTTTTGCATATTTTTAATTTTCAGTAAAGTTACCCTTTGAAAATCTTCTGAAGTATTAAATAATCCTTAATTTTAAAAAACTGAAAGTTTCAGCAACACTGAATTTCCTTACCAATGAAAACATTTCAAATTATAATCACTGCATTTTTAATGTATTTCCCGCTCCATGGAACTACACAGGAATTAGTAGATATAGCCGATTTCCCTTCCCAATTTGAATATGAAATGCGCTATGCCACCCCAGATAATTTTATAGGCGAAGTTATGTACGATTGCTCCGTATGTCTCCTACAACCTGAAGTTGCCAAAGCTTTATTGGAAGCAAACCAATATTTTTGTGAAAAAGGGTACAGGATAAAACTCTACGATTGCTATAGACCCTTGGACGTGCAAAAAAAAATGTGGGATAAAGTCCCGCGGCCAACTTATGTGGCTAATCCTTATGGCAAAGGAAGTATCCATAACAAAGGAGCTGCTGTAGATATTACTTTGGTAACGTTAGAGGGGTGTTATATAGAAATGGGAAGCGATTACGATCATTTTGGAAGAGAAAGCCATATAGATAATTATAATTTTTCAGCCGAAATTCTAGCCAACCGAAAAATACTTAGAGAAGGAATGCAAAAACACGGATTTGGAACCGTACGGACCGAGTGGTGGCATTACAGCTACCGAAAAAACTGGAGCTTCCCAACGCTTAATGAGCCGTTACCATGCCAATAAGGAACTGATAGTTGTTCGCCCATAGAGAATTTCAATAGAACCTACCCTAATCAATCCAATTGGTTAATTCTGTCCCGTTTCTGCTGCCAGGGAGATATCTGGCGGATCGCTCTTTAGACGTAACGGGATATCTTCCTGTCCTCCATAGAGTTTGATTTCGGTGATATCGCCAGGCATGATAAAGTTGGCTTTTATAAAGGCTTCTTTAACCTCTTTTATAATTTTACCTCGTAATTGTCGCGAAGCACGTCTGTAATCTACGGTGTTAATCCAAAAAAATACTTTAAGATTTACAGTACTTGCTGCAAGCTCATTTTCTATCACAAAATTTTCATGAACTTCATCGTGAACTATCTCAGTATTTGAGTTAAGAATGTCCATAATTATTTGCTTTCCTCGGTCTATATCGTCCTCGTAGCCAATTCCTACTACAAATTCTACTCTATAAAAACCATCTGCTGTGTAGTTCTCTACTGGTTTTGTAAGCACATCGCTGTTGGGTACATAAATATCGCGGCCATCGGTTGTTTTTATGTGTGTATACCTAAAATTTAAAGCCTTTACCTTACCAAAATGATTATCTACCATTATGGTATCATCCACCCCAAAAGGTCTGTTAAAAGCCAGAATTATCCCGGCCAAAAAATTCTTGCCAATATCCTGGAATGCAAACCCTAAAATTATGGCAGCACCACCTGCAGCAGTTAAAATACCGGTGGCAACCCCTCGCAGACCCGCAACATCCAGCGCAATCATAATAGTGATAATAATGAGAATAATTTTTACTGCTTGAGCCAGAAACCTTGCCATTAAAGGATCTTCGGCTTTTTTAAGAAAACGCCTTCTAAAAAAACTAGTGAGTAATTGCGCTATTAATATCCCGGCAACTATCACAAATACACCCATAGCAATGCGAGGCAGAAGGGATAAAAATTTTTCGTAATAATTTTCTGCTGCGTTTATAATGGTATCGGTCGCAGTATCCTGAAGTAGTATCATAAGTTTTATTCTAATTTTAAAGATACGATAACCGTAATTCTTACAGACAACTCTTAATATTTTTTTTTGAAATCGTTACAGTGGGTTTCAGTTATTCTATCTTTGCAAAAAAATAGTAGTTGTGGATACTTCAGTAAAAACATTTAAGATTATAAGCACTTTGGAAGCTATTTCATTTTTAGTATTATTATGTATTGCTATGCCTTTAAAATATATTTGGGATATGCCAGAAATGGTTAGCATAGTAGGGATGGCTCATGGTATTTTATTTATAGCGTACCTTATAGGTGCCTATTTTATGAAAGAAAAATTAAATTGGTCATGGAGCATCCTAGCCATAGTCATGTTTTGCTCGGTTATTCCATTGGGACCATTTTATGCAGAAAAGAAATATTTATAGTAGTATAAGATAGTAACTTTGGGAATTAGCTATTTAGTATTTAAATAGCTCCTTTTAAAAGTAACTGTTTTTAATAAACGTGTTACTATACTTATATATCCAGCGTTGGCTCTTTTAGAGTGTGGCAAACGATGGTACTTAACCTCTAAATACTCTAGTAATTACTTGCATGGAAAGAGAAGTTATAAATACCTACGCTTGCCTTATCAGGGATTATCTGCTGGAATTGGGCATGGGCGAACTTTGGGCTTCTATCATTAATCTTGCTATAAACCTTATACTAGTGGCGGTACTGGCAACAGTACTTGACATTGTATTTAGAAAAATAATTGTTCAGCTCTTTAAAACTTTTAGCGATAAAACGACCACTACTTTCGATAATTTTTTGGTGAAAAGCAATTTCCCCCGATTTATCGCACATTTTATTCCGTTAGGGATTGTCTGGTACCTTATCCCTTCACTATTTCAGGACTTCCCGATAGCCGAACATGTGATGTATCTGGTGGCGCAGCTATACCTAGTTTTAATTTCTATCCTTGTTTTTCGGAGTATCCTGCGTACCACCAACAATTACTTGCGTTTTAGCACCGAGAAGTTTAGTGATAAGCCTATGGAAAGTTATGTACAGGTATTAATGATATTTGCATGGAGTGCGGGCATTTTTCTTGCCATACAAATTCTTACAGATTATAGCCTGAAAAGCTTAACTACCCTGGGAGCATTTTCGGCAGTGTTATTACTGATTTTTAAAGATACCATCCTGGGATTTGTAGCAAGCATTCAGGTTTCAGTAAACGATATTGTTCGCATAGGCGACTGGATAACCTTTAGTAAATTTGGGGCAGATGGCTATGTAACCGAAATTAACCTGGCAACTGTACGCGTTCAGAATTTTGACAACACATTTACCACCATCCCAACCTATAGCCTTATTGCCGATTCTTTCCAAAACTGGAGGGGAATGCAGGAGAGTGATGGGCGCCGCATTAAACGTTCTATTTATATAAAACAGAATTCAATTAAATTTCTTTCTGCGGAAGAGATTGAAGAATTAAAGAAAATTCAGCTTATTGCCCCGTACATAGAACATCGCGAAAAAGACGTCAACAAATATAATAAGCTAACCGAAGCCGACAGATCACTTTCCATTAATGGTAGAAACCAAACGAACCTGGGGATCTTCAGAAAATATGCCGATGCATTTTTACATGAAAATCCCGCCATTAATAAAGATCAGTTTTTAATGGTTCGCCATTTAGCCCCAACCGATAAGGGAATTCCTATTGAAATTTTCTGTTTTAGTTACGATAAAACATGGGAAAACTACGAACACATACAAGCCGATATTTTTGACCACCTTATTGCTGCTGTACCTTATTTTGGTCTGGAAATTTTTGAGTCTCCCTCTGGTAAAGATTTAGCCAAACTTTCCTTAAATAACAGATAGTCCTGCTCTCAGACGTGTATCTTTATACAAAAGCTATCTCTATGAGCGAAAATAAGAGCCCAAAACTTTACATTGCAATCGAAATTTTTGCAGTACTTGCTATTGTACTTACATTAATTCCATTAATTGCAATAGACTACTGGTGGATTCGGGTATTCGACTTTCCACATATTCAATTAACCATTCTTACTCTGGTAGCATTTATTTTATTCTTTGTACAATTTCACTGGGACTGCTGGCAAGATTATATTGTTGCAGCTGCCATAGCTGCCTGCTTTGTTTTTCAGTATTCCAAAATTCACGCGTACCTCCCCTACGCAACTTTAGATGCAAAAAATACAAGTGAAAATTATACAGGCGATATTCTTAAAATTTATACTGCCAATGTTCTTCAGAAAAACAAAAAGCCTGAAAAGCTTCAAAAATATATAGACACTACAAACGCCGATATTTTGCTTTTTATGGAAACCGATACACAATGGCAACAGCAAATACAACAGGTATTGCCACAAGCGTATCGCTATAAAGTTGAGGTGCCCTTAGATAATACCTATGGTGTTTTGTTATACTCAAAACTTGAATTAACCGATGTAAGAACCCGTTATTTGGTAGATGACAGTATCCCTTCAATAGATACTAAAGTACTATTACCAAACGGCGATAAGTTTCAGCTGTTTGTGCTACACCCCACCCCACCTATGCCCCAGCACAACCCTTCATCGTCAGACCGGGATGCCGAAATGATGAAGTATGCTAACCTTAGCAGAGAATCTGAATTGCCTGTTGTAATACTTGGCGACTTTAATGATGTGCCGTGGTCGGCAACTACATCTTTGTTTAGAACCGTTGGAGAGGTGTTGGATATACGCAGGGGACGGGGGTTTTATAACTCTTTTAATGCAAACAATTTTTTAATGCGTTGGCCCCTGGATCATGTATTTGTTTCTTCCGAATTTAGAGTGAAAAAATTTATCACTGGAGAAGATATAAATTCCGATCATTTTCCCACCTATACAGAACTTAGTTTTGAACCTCAATTAAAAGATAAACAAAAACCCGTAGTTCCTACCGAAGAAGAATTAAAACGCGCTAAAGAACAAGCGGAGGGTGTTCGTAAAATGGAATTGGATTATTAAAACAAATCTCCTGGTTTGTCCAGCTTTGGAATATGTAAAGAGGTCCCAAACCGCTTATTTGCCTTTTCAATAAAATATGCCGAAAGCAATGGTGATGCCTTTTCCAGGTTTTGATGCACAAAGAAGTAAATGTTTTGCAACCCTTGCTCCAACCACTTCTCTAACCTATCCAACCAATCATCCAATCTGGTGTAATCGCTTTTATGATTGGCACCATTATAACGTATAAACGCCGAAGGCGATGTCATACGCATATGTAATAAATCTCTCCTGCCTGCGCTATCCACAATGATATTGGATGCTTCGTATTTTTCTAAAATCGTATACAATTCACTTGCTACAGTTTCATCATTAAACCAATCTGTATGGCGAAATTCTATGGCAATGCGCATATCTTTAGGGATGGCTTCAAAAAAGGTGGGTAACCTATCTATATCTTTAGGCGAAAAGTTACTGTGTAACTGTACAAAGGGCATTTCCAGCTTTTCTTTTAAATTTGAAGCGTTTAGCAAATAGTCATTTAAGTAACCTTCAAAATCATGTAACCGTTTCCAATGGGTTACCCCCTGAAATACCTTTGGAAAAAACCGAAAGTCTGGTGGTGTTTTCTCATACCAACCTTCAAAAACATCTGCAGGAAAAATTCGATAGAATGTCGCGTTTAGTTCAATGCTATTAAATTGTGTGGCGTAATAGGATAATTCATCTTTGGTTCCCCGTGGGTAAAAACCTTTTAGGTCTGCACGATTCCATTTAGCACAACCTACGTAGAGTTTTGGCGTTTCAACCTTAGGGAAGGTACTCAATAATTTTTTGGTCCCGGGGTGATCGGCCGGGAGTGTAAAATCTATTTCGTCTGGGTTTGCTACTTTTCCGAATTTCATAGTTATTTTAAATTTCAGTAAAGATACGTATTCAGTAAATGTTAAATTCCAAAAAAAATATAACAGGTATGTAACAAAAAACAGGCTTTAGAGTCTTACCTTTACGATAAACCTTAATTACACGTACTATGAAGACATTAAAAACACTATTCATCGCTTTACTTGTTGTAGCTTTGGCTCCTCTGGCACAAGCTCAAACTGCCGATGAAATAATTGACAACTATTTTGAAATAACCGGCGGAAAAGCCAATTGGGAAAAACTGGAAGGTGCCAAAATGGTTGGCTCTGTAAATATGCAAGGTATGGAAATACCTATTGAAATGTTCCAGATGACCGACGGCAGACAATTACTTAAGATTAACTTTCAGGGTCAGGAAATGGTACAATATGCCTTTGATGGTGAAGAAATGTGGGCAACCAATTTCATGACAATGGCAGCCGAAAAAAGTGATGCTGAAACTACAGAAAATATGAAAAAGAATGTTGGAGATTTTCCCTCACCTTTCTTAAATTATAAAGAAAAAGGATACACTGTAGAATACATTGGAGAAGAAACTAAAGAAGGTGCCGAAACTTACAAAGTTAAGCTAACTCAAAAACCTATTATGGTAGATGGAAAGGAAGAACCTACTATTTCTTACCATTATTTTGACAAAGACAACGGTGTTCTTATTCTTACTGAAACTAGAGTAAATCAAGGACCTATGGCCGGACAAATGTCTATGTCTACCTTTAGCGACTACCAGGAAGTTAATGGATTGTATTTTCCATTCTCAATTTCTATGGGAGGTCAGGGAGTAGCACTTACTGATATTGTAATTGATCCCGAGTTAGAAGAAAATTTCTTTGCATTTCCAGAAAAGAAATAAGCTTTACATTACTTAGAAAAAATCCCTGCTTGTTCGGGGATTTTTTTTACCAATTTTTCACTTAAACTTTGCATCGTGTGCAACAAGTTATTAACTAAAACCAAAAAAATGAAAAAACTAATCCTAACAATTTTTGCTTTGGCATTATTGCCTCTTAGTGCTATGGCACAAGAGGAAGTAACCCTTAAAGGCAAAGAACTCTTTGGCGATATGAGAGCGCGACATATTGGTCCTGCACTCATGAGTGGCCGTATTAACGATCTTGAATTACACCCTACCAATACCCGTATTATGTATGCAGGTACTGCTGGAGGTGGTGTTTGGAAAAGTAGTGACGGTGGTGCCACCTTCGCTCCTATTTTTGACGATCACGTACAATCTATAGGGGTAGTAACCTTAGACCCTAAAAATCCCGATCAGGTGATTTGGGTAGGAACTGGGGAAACGTGGACACGTAACTCTGTTTCGGTGGGTGATGGTTTATTTCGCTCTACCGATGGCGGTGGAACCTGGAAAGAAATTCCAGGATTTGAGAATAGCGAGCGTATTGCTTCAGTTGTTATAGACCCTACAAACTCAGATGTAGTGTATGTAGGTGTTTTAGGAGCTCTCTGGAGTGACAGCGAAGACCGTGGGGTATATAAAACTACGGACGGGGGCAAAACCTGGAATAAAATACTATATGTAAATCCAGCAACCGGAGCAGGCGACGTAATTATGGATCCAAAAAATCCAAATGTTCTATATACTTCTATGTGGGAGTTTAGAAGAACAGGATGGGGCTTTAATTCTGGTGGTGAAAACAGTGCCATCTACAAATCTACAGATGCGGGTAAAACATGGAATAAAATCCACAACGGCTTTCCTGCAGGAAAATTAGGACGTATTGGTCTTGCCGTAGCCCCTAGTGATAACAACAGATTATATGCTGTTTTAGAAACTGAAGATAAAGAAAAAAACGGCCTTTGGGTTTCAAAAAATGCAGGGCAATCCTGGGAACACTTAAACAATGATTTCGGATTGGTGGTGCGCCCATTTTACTTCTCTAGAATTACGGTAGATCCGCGTAATCCAGATATTATCCTCAAAGGAGGATTAAGTGGTTCTATTAGCCGTGATGGAGGAAAAACCTTTAAAAATCTGGGGAATATGCATAGCGATATTCACGATATTGTTTTTCATATAAACGATAGTGATATTATATATGCAGGTACCGATGGTGGCGTATACCGCTCCTGGAATGGGGGTACTACTTTTGAAATAGTAGAAAACCTTCCGCTTTCACAATTTTATCACATTAGTACCGATAATGCAGAACCGTATAATGTGTATGGCGGGCTACAAGATAACGGTAGCTGGTGGGGACCAAGCTCATCTCCCGGCGGTGTAGAAGCAAGAGATTGGAACAGCGTAGGTGCCGGAGACGGTTTCCGTGTACTGAAACATCCTACAAAAAACATAGTATATTCTGAAATGCAAGGTGCCGAAAATGTGTGGCGTATTGATGTAGACAAAAACAGAACCAAAACTATTCAGCCATTACCCAAAAAAGGAGATGCCGAATTACGTTTTAACTGGAATGCTCCCATGGCGGTAAGCGCACATGTGCCAGATCGTTTTTACATGGGAAGTCAGTTTGTACACAGAAGTGACAACATGGGCGACTCCTGGACTATTATTTCGCCAGATTTAACAACCAACGATCCAAAAAAACAAGACCAGAGTAGTTCTGGTGGACTTTCAGTAGATAACAGTGGTGCTGAAAACCACACAACCATCTTTACAATCGCTGAGTCTCCGCTAGACCAAAACGTATTATGGGTTGGAACAGACGACGGAAACGTACAGGTAACGCAGGACGGCGGTGCCAACTGGACCAACGTTACTCCAAACCTAGTGGGAATTCCAGCAAATACATGGGTGTATCACATTGAAGCCAGTGTTCACGGAAAAGGAACTGCCTATGCAGTATTTGAAGGACATACCACTGGAGATATGAAACCATATACTTTAAAAACAACCGATTTCGGAAAAACCTGGAAGAGTATTATTTCAGACGATATAGATGCTAGGGCTTTTGTGAGAAATATACAGGAAGATTATGTAAATGAAGATTTGCTATTCTTAGGAACCGAATTTGGATTATACATTACCGTAGACGGTGGTGAAAACTGGTCACATTTCACCAATAATATGCCTCCTGTTGCCGTTCATTTTATAGATATGCAAAAAGCTACCAACGATATCGTGATGGGAACACACGGACGTGGTGTTATTATTATTGACGATATAAGTCCGCTTCGTGAAATAGATCAGGAAGTACTTTCAAAAGATGTACATTTCTTTGATACCGAACCTGTTACAATGGTAGAAGAAGGAGGTTTTTCTGGAGGTTTTGGTAATGAAACACAGTTTGTAGGAGGTAATAAACCAACATCAGCCAGAATAATTTACTATCTGAAAAAGAGACATACCTTCGGAAAGATGACGATGGAAATTCAGGATATGGAAGGCAATACGTTAACCACGTTAACTCCTGGAAAATCTAAAGGTATAAATGTGGTAAATTGGAACTTTAATACTAAAAGTCCGAAAATGGCCGCTGCTAAAACACTCTCATTTGGTGGTTTTACAGCACCTCGTGTTCCCGCAGGAAAATACAAAGTAGTTTTAACAAAAGGTAAAGACACCTATGAACATATCATTGAAACTACCTACGACAACACGGCCATTACCACACTGGCAGAAAGAAAAAACCAAGAGGAAATGACACAGACCATGTTTAAAATGGTAGAAGATCTGGCTTATATGGTTTATGAAATAGGTGAAATGCAAACAAAAGCCCAAGAGGTTATAAATAACAATCCAAAAGGTAAAAAAGTAGCGCAACAATTATATGATGCCTTAGAAGATTTGCGCACAGACCTGGTAGTTACTACAGGCGATAACTACGTAGCCTCTGCAGAGCCTGAATTACGAGAGCGCATGGGCGATTTGTACGCAAATATAGCTGGAAGCTACGATCGCGTTACAGGAGCTCAAATGCAAAACTACGGGTTGATTAAAGAGGAATTTGAAAAAGAAAAACAGCGCTTCGAAGCTATTAAAAATAAAGAAGGTAAAAAGTTTATGAAGTTCTTGGAAAAGAACGACATGGAACTGAAGCTAGCTAGCAAAGAAGAGTTTTTAGGAGACAAATAGGTCTGTTCTAAATGTAAAAAAAACCTGTCAATTCCTTTAGAGTTGACAGGTTTTTTATGTGAACGAACATGTTATTTTATATACACCGTTTTTCTATTCACGAACTCCCGGATCCCATGTTTGCTCAATTCTCTACCATATCCACTCTTTTTAACGCCTCCAAAGGGTAATCTGGGGTCGCTTTTAACAAGTTCATTTATAAATACAGCGCCTTCATCAAATTTGTAAGCTAACTTCTCCGCAGTTTGCGTGTCTTTAGTAAAAACAGATACTCCTAACCCAAATTTTGAGTTGTTAGAAAGCTTAATAGCTTCCTCCATAGTTTTAAAGGTTGAAATAGCCAGTGCTGGCCCAAAGGTTTCTTCTTTAAAAACTGTCATTTTGGGAGTAACATTGCTTAGTACGGTCGGTTCAAAATAGGCACCTTGCCGCTTCCCTCCTAATAAAAGAGTTGCTCCTTCGTCAATAGATTTTGTAACCTGGTCTTCTAATTGAGACGCTAAATCTTCCCGCGCCATAGTGCCAATAAATGTCTCCTCATTCATGGGATCGCCGCTTTTAAGTTCTCTTACGTTCACTAGTAATTTTTCTGTGAATTCATCTGCAATACTTTCAGCTAAAAGCAATCGTTTTCCGGCAATACAACTTTGTCCTGTGTTCTGAAATCTGGCTTGCACGCATACTTCCACCGTTTTTTCTATGTCACAATCCTCTAGCACGAGTAATGCATTATTACCACCCAGTTCTAAAACCGATTTTTTTATATTTTTCCCTGCTGCTGCAGCTACTGCACTTCCTGCAGGACCACTGCCAGTTAAGGTTACTGCTTTCACAATGGGGTTTTCAATAATTGCTTCAATTTTATCGCTTCCTGCCAATAAGGTAGTAAAGCAATTTTCTGGAAAACCTGCTCGTTTAAACACTTTTTCAATATTTAGTGCACTTCCAAACACATTGGAAGCGTGTTTAAGCACCCCTACATTCCCAGCCATTAACGCAGGAGCTGCAAAGCGGAAAACCTGCCAGAAGGGATAATTCCAAGGCATTACAGCTAGCACAACCCCCAAAGGCTCATAGCTGGTGTAACTTTTAGTGGCATCGGTTTTAATAACTTCATTGGCTAATTGATTTTCAGCTTCATTCGCATAATATTCACACACCCAAGCACATTTTTCAACTTCTGCAAGAGCCTGGCTAATAGGCTTTCCTATTTCGAGCGTTATCATTTCAGCATATTCCTGTTGGTTCTTTTTTAATTCTGAAGCAGTGGCTAACATTAGCTTTTTCCTTTCGGTAAAAGACGACTCACGCCACTTGTAAAATCTGTTATGTGCTTTTTCTAAAATTTCAGTAATATCCTTGCGGGTATGCTCTTGAAACGAATTTATTTCTTTACCTGAATACGGATTTATAGAAGTTGTCTTGGCCATTGTTTTTATTTTAAAAGTACATAACCCTAGATAGATAGAGCGATGGATTAAGACTACTTTAACGCCATAACTGTTGAAAAGGCGTTTATAACTATAGTAGTAAGCGCTCTGTTTCAGTAAACATTTTCTTACATTTAGTAAAACCCGATAGTTATGAACTTACGAGATATTGCCTTACTAAATTTGCGTCCCGAAATTCCTTCGGCAAAAGTACTGCCTGGGATGAGTACTGAAGAGTTTTTTCAGAATAAAACACTTCGACCCATCGCAAAACTACAAGATGAATTGCTGGTAGCCGTATTTCAGAATTACTGCCGCAAGCATAAAAGTGTGTTTTACGATCTATCTGTCCAAAAACGGTTAGATTATATTGAAAATGCCATCCATAAGGATATGAAATTCCGAAATAGCCTAAAAGGAATTATTATTGGGCAATTTACGATAGAAGAATATACGATGTACATTAAAAATTCTTCGGCGCTGAACAAAAGAATGATGAATATTGTTAAAGAAAGACTAAAAAGCAATGTCATGCTACTAGACCAGGCTGCCATTTCTGTCGCTTAATTTTTTCGTTTCCTAGCTATAGGAACCTGATAGACAACAAACTGAACTTTACTAATGTTAACAGTATTTTAGCACAGATGTTAAGTTTATTTTAAATGTACGATTTTTTAGTTTTTTATGTGATTTGCGCTCTACTTTTGTAACTAATCTAAATATAGAAGCGATGAAAAAAATTACCCTACTTATGGCAGCATGCTTTTTAAGCATTGTTGCAATAGCTCAAGAAAATGAGCAAGAAACTTTTATGAATACCGAGTATAATAAATGGTCTATAGAATTTGGAGGCGGTTTTGTAAAACCCTCTTCACCTTTTGCAAATGGCTATAACGTTCAAGGTATAGCTCCCTATCAGGCATCGGTTGGTGTACGCTATATGATGAATGAAAAATTTGGACTTCGTACCAATTTTGGGTATGCAAGTCTTTCTGAAGAAGAAGGAAGTCTTCCTTTTGAAACATCGTACTACAGAGCAACGCTGGAAGGAGTTGCCAATGTTGGTAATATGTTAGAGTTTTCTGAATGGACCAATACTTTTGGTTTATTGTTTCACGCCGGTGGAGGATATTCAGTAATTAACCATGAAGCTCCTTTAGAACTGGATGAAAAGGATACTACGTTTAATATCGTGTTAGGTATTACCCCACAAATTAAAATTTCTGAAAAAATTGCTTTTTATGCAGATTTCTCATTAATTCCAAATGTAGGAATGGAACGCTCATGGGACGGAACCGAAATAATTCAAACAAGTAACAGAAGAATTGACGATGGCTTGTTATATAATGTTTCGGCTGGTTTTAATATTTATTTAGGTAGCAATGAAAAGCATGCCGATTGGTATTCTGAAGAAAGTACTCTAAAATCTAAAATAGAAGAACTTGAAGACAGACTGGCCAAAGTTGAAACAGATCTTATCGATTCAGATCAGGACGGGGTGCCGGATTATTTGGATAGAGAACCAAACACAGCTTCTGGCGTTGCAGTAAACAGTAAAGGTATTGCTGTAGACACTAATAATAACGGAATTCCAGATGAGCTTGAGCCTTCTTTAGACCAACGCTATGTAAATGAGTCTGATTACGTTAAAAATCAAGGTGGAGGGCTTAATGTAAAAGAACTGCTAAACAAAGGATACGTTAATGTATATTTTAAATTTAACAGTACAACCCCTGAGACTTATTCCCTGGAGGCTATTAATTACCTTATTACATATATGAATGAAAACCCAGGTGCAACTGCCGAATTAATTGGATATGCAGACGAAATTGGAGATCCTACCTACAACCAGAACCTTTCGGAAAGAAGAGCCAACAAGGTTAAAGAAATTTTGGTAGCCTCTGGAGTTGCCGAAGGCAGATTAACTGTTACTGGTAACGGGGAAGATGCTTCGGTAGAAAAAAGCTCTGCACCTGCAAGACAACTGGTACGAAGAGTTACTTTTAAACTCAATTAATCTCTAGTAAAATTTATAGTAAAGTCCTTCAGCTTATGGGTTGAAGGACTTTTTTTATGGCAGTGTAGACACACCGTTGAGATCGGTAGTTAAAACCTCACTCATATAGTCGAAGAAAGGTCGCAGTAATTCAAAATGCTCCACAACACTCTGGATGAAATTTGGAGCTACTACTTCAGCATCTGTAAAGCTGTGGGTTACTATAAAGTTTTTCAATCGGATTAAATCGATATTAGGATCATCTTTACTAAAACCTTTGGGAGCTGTTTTTACAGGATCCCAGGCATCAAATGTACCGCCAAATGCTTTTTTAAATTTTGGAGCAGAAAGCAAGGTTCTAATGGGTGAAGCATCCATTTCAAATTCTTTTCTAACACGCAGTAAATCTGCTGGTTCTGGACCAAAAAATCCGCCAGCTACTACACTCTTATCTCCTGGTTCAATTCGCAAATAATAGCCTCCACGTCTGTGTGCTCCTGCCCTACTAAAACTTACACTTCGATGAATATTGTAAGGGGTTTTATCTTTACTGAAGCGAATATCTCTATTTATCCTAAAAATTTTCACCTTGGCAATTTCATCTGTTTTGTTTAGTTCTTTTTCTATTTCAGCATAACAAGCCTTAAGTGCTTTTTCGCTGGTTTTATATTCATTCCGGTGCTCATCCATCCAATCCTTGTGATTGTTCTGAGCTAGTTTATTGAGAAATTCTAAGGAAGATTTTGGTACTGTAGGTGTCATATAGTTGTATTAAAAAATTAAAGATACCGTAATTTTCCTATATTTATATGGAATAACCGTAAACCAAAAATTATGAATACAACTATCAAACCCCCAACCTCCTTCTGGATAATTACTATACTTGCGCTGTTATGGAATTTAATGGGCGTGTACCAATATTATCTTGGAAATTTTGAGCTTGAAAGTATTAGAGACACGGTATCCCCGGAAGAATTTTCTGTTATGGAATCGCTTCCTACCTGGTACGGAATTGTATTTGCTATCGCTGTTTTCTCTGGTATACTGGGCTGCATTTTATTGTTGGTAAAAAAGAAAGGAGCCGTGCCAGTATTTGGCATTTCTTTGCTCACAGTACTTTTTATTGAAGTGTACTGGCTTTTAGGCACCGATATTATGCAAGTTGCAGGATATAGCGCAGCAATAATGCCGTTACTGGTAATTGCAGTTGCCATATTTCTATATTTTTATAGCAAGGGTGCTGCAAAAAACGGATGGCTTTCGTAATATTAGTTATGTATAGCTCTAAAAAAAGTCGCCTGTTTATGGCGACTTTTTTTAGTATTAAATGAAAACGTATTCTAATTATAATTGAATTAAAAACGTTCCGTTAGTAATTTGATACACCGCTGGATCTGTTGCGGTTGCATCTCTTGCTGTAAAACTAAAAGTACCTTCTATAACATTTGCAGCTTCATCGAAAGTTGTGATAGTAAATGTACCTGGATCTGATGTAAAGGCAACTGCAGACCCTGTAGTAGGTAAATAGGTGCCTACAATTTCATTTCCTGTAAACAAAGCAGGGCTCATTCCATAGGTTCCTTCAGAAACAGCAGCCATTGGGAAGTCTAACTGAATGGTTTCTCCCCCCATAGTTGCCGCTATAGTTATAATAGAAATTTCATTAAAAGTATTATTTGTTACCGTTACAGACTCCGCGGTAAAGCCATTTCCATCTATATCTGCTTCAAAAGCAAGGGTTATATTTCCTGGAGTTGGTTCAAAGTGTATGTCTAAATTTCCTTCGGTAATCTGAACCACAGTTGGATCTTCTCCTAATGGGTCCTGAGCGGTAAATTCAAAAGTTGCAACTAGTTTTCCTGTAAAGGAACTAAATTCAGTAATAGTAATTGTACCAGGATTAGACGATAGTGTTTCTCCTCCTGTATTGGGGTCATAATATCCTATACGTTTCGTTCCGTCCGAAATTCCTGTAAAAAGGTCGAAAGTTCCTAACGCAAGCGTTTCTGGAATATCAAGTCTAAGGGTAGCACCTATAGCATCGGTTGCTTTTACTTGTATCATAGGCTGCATTCCTACCATATATTGGGATACTTCTACTTGGGCAGGTATAAAATCTACAGTATCTGCTTTCGCAAAAAGAATGGCTGGTTCCGGCTCTGGATCCGGGTCTGGATCTGGATCGCCACCTGTCCCTGGAGGAACACATTCGCTGGGTTCTACTTCGCCACTATTTACTATAAAAGGGATAGAGGTAAAACTACCTTCTGTTACTGCAATAGTTTCTGTTCCTGGTCCATTAGGAGTAAGCTCTACAGCAACAAATTCAAAAGTTCCAGACACGGTTAAGTCTTCAGTATTATACGACGTAATTTCTAAAGTTCCCGAAGACAAATCACTCAATGGATTTGTACTATAAGCCTCGCCAGTTATCTGTCCAATATTAGCTGTTGTACTAAACGTTGTAAGGTCAAAAACACATTCACTTTTATTGGTTACAACAAAAGCAATTGAAAAATTGCCATCATTTCCATTAATAAATAAAGCTCCCTGGTTTATTTCTGCAATTACCTGAGTAGCGCTAAATGATTGACCATCTACAGTCGCCACAAAGCTACCAGGTGATCCCCCACCAGGTTCTTCGGTAACGAACTCACCTTCTAATGGTTCGTCCTCACAACTTGTAAAGACTACGGCAAAAAGGGCAATAAGAATAAGACTTAGGTGTTTAAATTTCTTCATAAGTAAGTTTTTGCTATATAACTTAACGCAAACATAAGTAAAAATTGTATATCTATACTAATTTCTGGGCACGCGGAATAGTAAAAATACACCTACGCCAAAAAACACTACTAAAAATAGGATTGAATTTCGCATACTTCCGGTAATTTGATCAATAAAACCATATAAAAGCATTCCTATTACAATTCCTATTTTTTCAGCTACATCATAAAAACTGAAATAGGAAGTTGTATCTTCTGTATCTGGTAAAAATTTAGAATAGGTAGAGCGGGACAAAGACTGGATTCCTCCCATAACCAAACCAACTATTCCTGCAGTTATATAAAACTGAAGGGGACTTACCACAAAGTAAGCCGTAATACAAATGGCCACCCATATCAGGTTCACACCAATTAATGTCGGAATATTACCAAACTTTGCTGAAGCCCTGGAAGTACCTATAGCTCCTAACACTGCTACTAACTGAATAATAAGAATACTACTTATAAGTCCCAGCGTTTTTTCATCTTCCCCGCCCCAGGCTATTTCTTGTTCTCCAAAATAAGTAGCTACCAGCATAACTGTTTGCACTGCCATGCTATACACAAAAAATGCAATTAAATACCGTTTTAAAGATAGGTTTGCCGAAAGTGATTTGTATACCCCCTTTAACTCTCTAAACCCGTTAAAAATGACCTTCCTGGTAACTTTATGTTTTGTTTTATTTCCTTTAGGCAAGTGTTTAAAGGTATACTGGCTAAACCCAATCCACCATAAGCCAACAGTAACAAATGAAATTTTCATTGCTTCAAGACTTGCCTCTCCCCCTTCTCCTAATCCGAAAATTTGTGGAAACATAACCATGACAAGGTTAAATATGAGTAAAACAACACTGCCTATATATCCTAACGAGTATCCTTTGGCACTCAAGGCATCCTGTTGTTCCTTAAAAGCTACATCCGGTAAATAAGAGTTATAAAATACCAAACTACCCCAGAAACCAATAAGACCAAGAAAATAAGACAACAAACTGGTGTAAATGGCATCAAGCGAAAAGAAATAGAGCGAAATACAGGAAACAGCTCCCAGATAACAAAAAAACTGCATAAACCGCTTTTTATTACCTACATAATCTGCAATACCTGAAAGTAGTGGGGAAATTAATGCTACTACCAAAAAAGCAGCCGCTGTAGTATAACTTATCAGCGGAGTACTACGTATAACTCCACCAAATATCGTAACGGTTTCAATATTAGCTTTATTAAAAAGGGCTCCGTAAAAAATAGGAAATACAGCCGAGGCAATTACCAGGCTGTATACAGAATTAGCCCAGTCGTAAAACGCCCAGGCATTTAGCAACTTTTTACTTCCTTTAGGTAGGTTGTTTGTCATTTTTAAAATTCAAAATCAGTTTTAAGATATTTTTTTTTAAAAGCTGCTGTGGTACATACAGGCATACTGGCTTATTAATAACAAAGCCTTGCCAACAAAAGTAATCACTTTAGAGCATATCCATTCCCTAAACTACCGCTAAACTTTAATAAAATACAGAGGGATAAAACAGTAGTAAGCATAGGTGGATTCATTGCTTTTTTACTGAATTTTAAAAAAATTGTATCTTGTAATCATAATTCCATCCTCATGAAATACACTACCGAAGTACTTATAAACAAACCACGAGCTGAAGTTATTGAAAAACTGAACAATCCTAAAAACATGAAACACTGGCAGCACGGATTAATAAGCTACGAATTTGTGCAAGGCACACCTGGAGAAGAAGGATCCCAGATGCAATTACATTACAAAATGGGCAAACGGGACATGACACTTACCGAGACCATTATTAAAAATAACTTCCCAACCGAATTTCACGCAACCTATGATGCCAAAGGAGTGCATAACGTGCAATACAACTTTTTTCAAGAAGTAGACACAGATACTACAAAATGGATAAGTGAAAGCGAATTTTACTTTAAAGGTTTTGGCATGAAATTAATGGGATTTTTAATGCCTGCTGCCTTCAAAAAGCAATCGCAAAAATACCTCACCAATTTCAAAAATTTTGTGGAGCACGGTACTTCAGTAGCGAGTACTTAAAAGGGCGTATTTTTAGTACCATCTGTTTCTTCCTGCAACAGGATCAGATTAACCCAAAATCAAATTATGGAACGAGTTAAACTTATCTGGGATTTTAAAGGCCCCAATGCTGAACCTATTGCTGCCCACCACGCAAAACACCTAGAGGAATTTGCTGCGTCTGAAGGGTTACAAAACACCCTTTGCGAAACACAAAAGGTTTCAGAAATGCATCATATAGCATATCTGGTTGTTGAACGAAATTATATGAATGACCTGCGCGAACGTTTAAAACCAAACCGAGGTCAATTATATACCGAATAAAAAAATCAGTTTTAAAATAAGCTACCTGGAATAATTAGGCGCCTCCTTTGTAATCGTAACATCATGCGGGTGGCTTTCGTGGATTCCAGAAGCGGTGATTTTCACAAATTTGCCATTTTCTTTTAGTGCTTCAACACTTGCAGCGCCACAATATCCCATTCCAGCTCGTAAACCACCAATAAATTGTGTCATACTTTCTAACAATTCACCTTTATAGGCTACACGCCCTACAATACCTTCTGGCACCAATTTTTTTATATCGTCTTCTACATCCTGGAAATACCGGTCTTTAGAGCCTTTTTTCATGGCTTCTACAGATCCCATTCCGCGGTAACTTTTAAATTTTCTTCCCTCATAAATAATTGTTTCTCCAGGGGATTCTCTGGTACCTGCCAATAACGACCCTAACATCACACTGTCTGCTCCGGCTGCAATTGCTTTAGGAATGTCTCCTGTATAACGTATTCCGCCGTCTGCAATTACAGGCACTCCTGAACCCTTAATAGCAGCTGCCACTTCCAATACTGCAGAAAACTGTGGAAATCCAACTCCGGCCACTACCCTAGTAGTACAAATAGAACCTGGACCAATACCAACTTTAACAGCATCGGCACCAGCATCTACCAAATACTGGGCAGCTTCTGGAGTAGCTATGTTACCCACCACTACATCCAGTTTGGGAAATTTTTTCTTTACTTCTTTTAAAACTGAAACCACACCTTTGGTATGGCCATGAGCCGTATCTATAATTACAGCGTCCACCTGAGCGTTAACCAAAGCTTCGGCACGTTCAACAGCATCGGCAGTAACTCCAAGCGCAGCTGCAACACGTAACCTTCCAAAATCGTCTTTATTGGCAATTGGTTTTTGAGTAAGTTTTGTTATATCTCTAAACGTAATAAGCCCTAACAGCAAATTATCATTATTAACTACTGGCAATTTTTCAATTTTATTTTGCTGAAGAATAATCTCTGCCTCTTTTAATGAAGTACCTTCGGCTACGGTTACCAAATTTTCGGTAGTCATAATATCGTTCAACTTGCGGTCGTAATCTTTTTCAAACCGAAGATCCCGATTGGTAACAATCCCTATTAACTTTCCTGCATCATCCACAATTGGAATTCCGCCAATGCTGTATTCACGCATGGTTTTTTGAGCATCCCCTACTGTGTTATCTTTTTTAAGAGTAACAGGATCTTGAATCATACCACTCTCTGCCCGTTTTACTTTACGTACTTCGGCTGCCTGCTGTTTAATACTCATATTTTTATGGAGTACTCCAATCCCGCCTTCACGAGCTATAGCAATTGCCATGGCACTCTCGGTAACGGTGTCCATCGCCGCAGAAACAATAGGTACATTAAGTGTAATATTGCGGGAAAACTTAGTTTTTATGGAAACTTCCCTTGGTAAAATTTCGGAATAGGCCGGTACTAAAAGTACGTCATCATAGGTTAAACCTTCGCCTAAAATCTTGTTGTCGTGTGCAGTCATCGCAATTAAATTAACTTCCGAAGTTTCGGAAAGGGGGTTACTGTTTAATTGCGTGCAAAGATACTCTATTTAATTATGAATATCGAATTATGGTTGTAGAATAACTAAACATCCATTTTATAAATACATTACTCCATCAAATTTATCAAACAAAAAAAGCTCACCCCTCACCACTAAAATGCAAACTGCAATCCTAAATACCAGGTGCGTGGCTGACTGGGAATAATCCCTGGACCTGGATACCCTGTGGCGCGACGTACAAAATAACTAGTGTCCAATACATTATTTAGACCTGTTTCCAGACGAAACATTTTATAAGTGTAGCTTAGTGATAAATCTAGAATATCATACGCAGGAATCTCACCTACTATCCCGCTCTGACTTTCAAAATCGCGCTGGCTGTTGGTGGCATCGGTAAATTGCTTGCTTAAATAGGTGTATTGGATATTTCCAAGAAAATTTTTATACCCAAAATTCATTCCGGTTTTTAAATTGAACTTCGGAATAAATTCTACTTTATTGCCTTCTACATTATTTTCTTCGGAAGCTGTGTACTCAGAATCTGTAATAGCCAGGTTTGAAAATATATTGAATCGAAAGTTCTCGTTTGCAGAAAAGGTACTCCAGATATTCCAGTCTATAAAACTTTCAACACCATAGGTAACGGCATCTCCAATATTACCACGGAAACGCTCTTGCTGAATATCACTTACTGCTCTTAAAATTACTCCTAACCTGTCCTCATAGCTCAAGTAAAAAGCTCCTACATCATAGTTTACAACCTTATTAAAAGTACCCCGTACTCCCAGATCTGCTGTATATCCTTTTTCATCAGAAATATTTGGGTCTACAGTTAAGGACGGATTGGTAATTCTAATATCGTTAAAAGTAACCGACCGATAGTTCTGGCTGAAATTTCCGTACACCTCCAGAGTGCGATTGGCTTTATAGCTTAGTCCTACCCCTGTCAACACAAAAGCACGATCAAAAGTTCGGTTGTCTGGTAATGTTTCATTTAAAATAGGATTCCCAGCATTATCAAAATTGATGCGTTTGTAAGTTCCTTCGCTTTCAGTTTTAATGTATTCGAAACGGAACCCTGGAGTGACTGAGAATTTATCAGTTAATTGAAAGATATTTTCGCCAAATACAGCAATATTTAAATTAGGGAACGTAAAATCACTCTGTCGTGGGTAATCTGGAAAGTTGGAAGCCGCAAAACTAAAATCGGCATCCGCGCCATTTGTTCCGGGGCCTTGGCGTTCTTGGTTGTTACTTTGGTAGTATTTTGCACCCACCAATACCGTATGTTCGTTTTCAAATAGATGATACCGTGTAATAAAACGTCCTTCTGCGCCCCAATTGCGAAATTTCCCCACAATCAATTCCCGCGGGGCATCTAAATCGTCTATTTGTGACACCCTATTTTCACGAAAACCAACACTTTTTCTTGAAGCGTCTAGGGCAAAAAGATTAAAACTGATTTCTGTTTTTTCTGAAAACTCATGCTCCAGCAACAGCGAGTACAGTTTCCAATTTACTTTAAACCAGTTTCTACTTCGGTTGCTAAAGGTTGGGTCTTCTTCAAACTGGCTATCGGTTAAGCCTCCAGGTTGTTGTGCCAGATAGTCCAGGAAACTAAATTCAGCAGTAAGTGTTGTCTTTGGTGAAACTTTATAGGTAATCATTCCAAAGGCATTATAGCTATCAAATTGTGAATTGGGTCTAAAGTCGTTTCCTGTTTTATAATTAAAATACGTGTAATACCCAACCTTACCAACGGTTCCACTCAAACTATTAAAACTAGTAAAAAGGTTGTTACTACCTACTGTTTGTCTGGAAAGCCACGCTATTTCTTTCTTGGGATTGGGTTTTTTTAGTTTAAAATTAATGAGGCCTCCAAACTGTGTTCCATACTGCAAAGAGGCAGCTCCACGAACTATTTCAATTTGCTCAATAGCTTCTGCAGGAGGTGTGTAATAACTTTCGGGATAGCCCAGCACATCTGCCGAAATATCGTACCCATTTTGCCGTGTATTAAAATTTGCGGTACGGTTAGGATTTAACCCACGACCTCCCACGTTTAATTGCAATCCAGCATCGTTGTTTTCATATATATTTAATCCTACTACCTGTGCATATATTTGTCGGGCATTTCCCGTAGCAAGATTTGCTGTAAGATTATCCATAACCACCACTTCACTTTTCTTTCCTGCATAAATAGCAGTTCCTTCTACATCACGAAGTTGTTTTAGGGCAAAAATACGCTCCTTACGTTTGGTAATAAGGACTTCGGAAAGTGTTTCGCCCAATACAGAAAGCTGAAAATTAAGCTGAGAAGTTTCTGAAAACTGAATTGTTTTCTCTTGCAGTTCATATTCAAAATTAAACACCACTACCATATGATTTCCCTCTGGAAGGTCTTCAAAAAGATAGCTGCCTTCAGCATTTGTGGTAGTACTTTTTGAAAGGTTGGTAATGTAAACTTCTGCATTTGCGATGGGGGTTCCCGTAGCTGCTGCTGTAACAGTTCCACTTAACGAAAATTGTGCAATTGCCGAAAGTGATAATAAACTGAATAGAAAAGAAAAAATAGACTTCATGCTACTAAAAACTTTGATGTTTGTGAAACGAGATGCTACTTCCACCCCAAAAAATGTATGGTTGTGGGCGCTAGAAGAGACCATTTTACAAAGTGGAACCTTTTTCATTATTACAACCCTATTATTTTATCATTAAACGGAAGTATCCACGTTTTTGGACAAAAATTATCTTTTACTTCCAGTAAATTTACCGTTGGATCTATAAATGGTTGACTTAACCTTCCGTTTAAGGCCACATAACTCTCTACGTAAACTTCTACATGCTGATGGCCTTGTTGGCTAAAATGTTCCCCTAAAAAATGTGCGTATTCCAAAATAAAATCGGGTTGAAAGCTCATTTGTTTTTCCTGAAATGAATTGAGAAAATCACTATTATCTACAAAAAACTGCGTACCGGTTTGCCCGTCTTTTATTTTAAATTGTGCATATCCTGCTTTTTCCATTAACATAACACGCCATGAAAAACGGTAGCCTTCTTCGGTCCAGAATAATTCGCCAGGGTAGAGTACATACCGCCATGGAAATAACAATTGAAATATTACAAAGCCAACCACAACATATAATTGAAATGTTTGTGTTGTTTTCGCTGAAACGGTCTTTACCTTAGCATCCCAAACTTGTTTGGAAATGTTGAGAATTTTTGAAATAAACAGCAGTATTTTATGATGAAACCCTGCATTAAAAAAGATAAGCGCACTTACAATCATAATAAATGGAAACATACCTATAGGAAACAACACCCGCGTCAATACGTGAAAAACAACCACAAGAACAAACCCGATCCATCTTGTTTTTCGATACCAAAGTAAAAATGGAATTAGTAAGTCATAACCAGCACCACCCCAGCTAAATGCATAATGCACCCACTCTTCTTGAAGCAAATCCCCTAAAAAAGGAATGTCGTATTTGGAGGGCAACCAGATTTTTAAGGGCATTGCTTTTATAAGCCAGTCGCTGTTTAGTTTTGCCAGACCTGCGTAAACATAAACAATGCTCAATAAAATTTTAATCGCGTCTACAGACCACTGCGGAATGTAGAAATTTGCTTTATCGGGCTTATTTTTGGCGTCTAAAGAAAAGTACCTGTGTGCTGGCAGGAAAATTAGTAGAAACGATAAACAACTTATAAAATAGTAGTGATTGAGATAGGTGGTTTTGTCCAGCAATTCTATGTAGGTAAAACTCAAAAAGAAAATAAGTATTGCGATACGATATTTAAACCCAATGGCAACCATAAGTGCTGAAAGACCACAGATAAGAAATAATATATAGGTAAAGTCCCCTAATGGTTGTACCCATTCAAAACCATAGTAGCTAAAATGAAATGAAGGCTCTATATACAACTGCTCTATCCAGCCGTTTGCCCAAAACCGGATAAGACTCAAAAACATCATGAGCCCAAATAAAATACGAAAGACCGCCAATGGGGCAGCCTCCGTACGCTTGTTCAAATATGTTTTTAACGATTTAATAGCAATTGTTTAAAAAATTCCAATCTTTATTAATTAGTTCAACCCAAGGTAGTGGGTTACTGTTAGGATCTGAGGTAAAATTATATCGTGACTAATCCCCGTCTGCATCTACATAATCTACATTAATACTCAAAGCCTGCATCATATCCACTTTCAGCAGGATTACGTTACGTTGCAGTTCGTCGTAGGTTTGCAGCATTGCGCTGTTATTTGTATTAATCTGGTTTATAAAATTAGTATCGAGCGTATTCAACTGATTTTTTGCGATAGAAAATTGTGCCGTGATGATACTACTTAAATCTTCTCCGTTTTTTATAGTATTTAAAAAATTAAGATAGCCGGCATAACTTGGGCCGGTTTCACTAGTATTAAACGATTGTCCTTTAAAGAAACGTTCTGTTGCATTTAAAGCTTCTAACGCTAAGGCTTTTGAAAAATCTTTAGCATACAATGCTTCTACCGTGTTTGGAAGTGGGTTGTTTGAAAATATGCCGGCGGGAATACCTATTTTTCCTGCACGCAAGTGTTTCTCATAATAAAAAACAAAGTCGTTGGTGAGTTTATCTACTGAAGCAGCGGCAGAAGAGCCGTTGTTATTTACAAAATCATCCCGATACCCAGCTGTCCAGTTTTCAGAAACATTGCTTATTAAGCCATTAATATTGGAAACCAATGCCATTAAAAAAGCTTTGTTTTTTTCAGCATTAGGGTGTGTAGTGTAAAATTCTAGAATTTCAACATCGTTTTCCCCAACCCCATAAAGCATATAATCTATAGCTGGAAACCCTTGAGCATCATTGGTGGAAGGAAGACTTAAATCTGTAGCGCCGGCAGCAATTAGCCCCTCAATTTCTGAAATATTGGTAGGATATGTATTCAATCTATCATAAAAACGAACTGTTTCGGCTGGACCTATTTCAAATAAAGCAACATTCTGAAAAGACAAGTAGGCTTCTTTATAAACCGTACGAAGCATTTCTAAGTTTTCTTGCGTAGTGGTTTCATTAAAAGCTGCAGTAAATGAGATGAGATTAACCGTAGTAAGATTAAAGTCGTTGTAAGATGGTACAATAATATTATCTGCCCAGTTTACAAGCATTTCGGCACGGTCAAAATTATCTTGATTTTCTTCTGGATTAATGTCGTCGCTTTTGGAGCAGGCATACAGTGTTGTAACAAACAGCAGTGTTATAAAAATTTTTTTCAAGATCATCTTATTTTATTTTTTCGGGTTGCAAAATTACAAAAATGCAACCTATTTCCTTTGTAAAAAACAGGTTGCGTTGGCTATTCATTTTACGGGCTTACTCTGCACTGGCAGCCTGAGCTACTGTAAATGAAAACTTAGCGGCAATGGCTTCAGAAATAGCATCTAATGTTGCTGGCGTTACATCCCAAAGACCGTTTGCTCCTTCACTCATCAAATCGGTTAAGAAACTATCTACTTCACTTCTGCTAAAGAAAGACATTCCATCTGCAGTATTTCTTGTAAATCGAAGGCTATATACAAATCCATATGCTTCAGAAAGATCATGGAAAGCACCGCCCATATCGCCGTTTGCAATAGCAGTCTTCCCATTCTGAAGGTAATAAACACTGCGTATGGCAAGAACTTCTGAAACTTTTTGACGTATAGTTGCTGCTTGCTCATCACGGACTTCATAATTTTTGGCAACAATTGCAGCTCTACCAAGCTTAAAAGCATTGTAAATAGACTCGGCTATCCCGTTAAAGTCGGAATCATCATTAACACTACCTGTATATTTATTTAAAAAACTATCATCTTCACCAATGGTAGGTAAAGGATTCGCAACATTTGCACTTGTACCAAATAAATATCCGTATGCTTCATCCCATTTGTGTTCCATGGTAGTGTAGGATTTATCGGTTTCCGTAATAGCATTGTCGTTATTGGAGCGGTTATCTGCTTCGTCTAAAACAGCAGTTCCTAAATAATTATTAAGCATCTGGTCTGCCATAAGAGCCCCAATAAGACCTTTGGCAAAGGTTTGATTCATTTCCAGTCCTTTTCCTGTTACGTAACGTACCGAAGATCCATCGGCAATTTGTCCGGCAACTCCTGGAGCTGCTGCAACATTCTGGTTAGGAAACACCTCGTTAATTTGTGTTGAAATATACCCGTCGAACGTAGTTTTAATTTGTGCAGCTTCGGTAGTATTGGCCCCAAAAAAATCTTTGGAAGCAGCTGTCTTGCTACGAACACTTTTATCTGAATTATTTAAATCTTCACTGCTGAAATCGGCTGCACCTTCTACGTGTGCAAACATATTTTGCAGGGAGGTTTGGGTAGCATTATCGAAATCTTTAAAAGCTTCTAAAATTTCTTCGGCCATTAATAGTCGCGTAGTCTGGCCACTAAAACTTACAGTTGAAGCTCCGTCTCGTTCAAAAACATACGTTGCAGGTGCTTCCACATTATTTGAAATTGCCTCACCACTATCGTCATCTGATGAACAGGAAGTAAATAGTATTGTGACAAATAAGGCTGGTAAAAATAATTTTTTCATTTTAATTTTATTTAGACTGAATATAAATAGTTGATTATTTCAGCGCAAAAATAAAAAGCAAAATGAAAACTCACAAGCTTATTTAGAATAAATTTAAATAAAAATAAGGGTTTTTATGGAGTCAGAGAAACTTCCAGTTTATCTTTATATTTAAGACGCGTTAAACCAGCCCATTGTAGAATGAGTTTGGTGTCTTCGTCAGACAAATCGCCATGTAGCCAGGTGTAAGAGTCTAAGGGCATCTCTCCTTCTTCTACAAATTCAATTAATTCTTCCAGTTTATGATCTTTCTTTTTGGTGGAGTAACTATTCCATTCACTTACATTAAAGTGGCCTTTTCCATGTTCAATGTGTTCATCGAGCCAAAATGAAATGGGTGCAATTTCGGCATACCAAGGATATTGTGTCTGGTTGCTATGGCAGTCGTAACAATTAGTTTTTAAAATTTCGGCCACTTCAGTGCTGGGCTTTGTTTCTTTTTCAAAAGCCATCACGCTTTCATACCCCCCATTGTTTTTTTCCGGGCGTATAAACTGAATGACAACAAGGGCTGCTAAAGCTAAAAGTAAAAAGTATCGTACAAATTTATTCATGGTGGTTGATTTTATGGCTGTAAAATTACTTATTATTTAGAACAATTCTAATTAATTTAACACCTTCTTATTGGGTGCTCTTTAGGTATGTAATTACTGCCTTTCTAATATCACTTGCCATCTCGGTTTCTAAAGGCATATACACTTCTAAAACTTCCTCATTTTCAGCTGTTAAAAATGGAATGTCAAAACCTTTCAATAAAAAATCGCTTACGGCAGCTGTATAAATTTTTTCGTCTTCCAGTGGGCTTCCATGTAACAACCATGGACCATCTAACGTATTTTTACCTACGCCCATTCTGTGTAAATAAGCCCCTGTACCTACATTGGCTTCTCCATAATCCAGCACTTTTTTTAATAAGCTCCCTTTAATTTTAATTTTGTAAATACTACCTCCAAAAGGCAGTACCCTAAAAATATCCAGACTTGTTATATCTTCCTCCAGCATATCGTCTAACCTAAAGGAGCCTCCATTTACAAAAACCAAATCTACTTCGTTGTTATAGGCATACGCCATTCCCTTTGTTATAAGTTTTCCTAAATTGGTTTGAGAGCTTCGGTTGGCCATATCGGTTCCATCCAGGGGGATTTCGGCTTTATAAATTACTTCGGAAGGGTTTGCGATTACTTCTTTTATTTTTTCGTCAAGAATTTTATTCCAGGCATCTACCACTGCTTTTAGCTTAGGAGATGATGCTGTTTTGTCTGTAATAGGAACCAATTCTGAATAAATTTGAAGCTTTTTATGCTCTAAATTATAGGAAAAGGTATGTACATATACTGTTTTTGCATTAGCATCGGCTTTGGCAATATTTGTTGAATTTACAGGCACAAACATAGCGTTATGCTCGTGTCCGCCCATTAACAATGGTATTTGGGGAAGTGCTTTGGCTACCTGGGTATCTTGTGCCAGAGCTAAGTGCGTAAGTCCTAAAACAACATCGGCTTTTTGAGCCTCCAAGGTAAGTACAGCAGTAGTTGCTTCTACCAAATAGTCGCTATAATATACATAGTCCTGCGGATTGGAGTCTATGGTCACACTAAATATACCAACGGTAAGTGCCGTGGTATCTGCCTTTTTTATCTGAAATGTATAGGTATCTGAAACTCTGGTAGAATCTCCGTTTTTTATAGTATAAAAACTTGTGGGGCCTGCTTCGGTTTGCTGAAAAACATTGGCTGAAGTCCACGCAAACTCCGACTCATTTAATCTTTTTTGTAAATCTTCCTCTTTTAAATCGAATTCATGATTTCCGAATGTTGCCAAATCTACTTCCATGGCATTCAGTACGTCTATCATGTGTTTTCCGCGCAGGCGTTCTCCTTCTACTTTAACGGTGCCCAACAAGGACGGATTTAAAAAATCGCCTGCCATTACTAAAAAGGTATTTGGATTTTCAGACTTTATAGAATCTACTACATGCGCTACCCGTGCCAGTCCGCCATATTTACCACCACTCAACGGGGCGATTTCGTAAACATCGTTCATTTGTATAATCTTGAAGACAACGTTAGGATTTTCTTTTTTAACAACCGACGTTTTGGATTTACAGCTAAAAATTAAAAGAAATAGTACAGAAGAAAGAAAAAAAAGTCTCCTTTTAAACTCCCCGAGGGAAAGAAATTTGTTGGTTTTAGCACATCGTTCTTTACGTTTCATTTTAGCTGTATTTTTAAAAAACACTATGTTACTTACTATGCTATGCTATTATCTTCAAAACAACTTGCTCATCAATCTAATTCTTCATTTTTAGGTTTCGCTTTCAGATTTCGGTAGTATTAGTGGTACTTCGTAAAAATCTTAGTGGCTTCGTTATGAGCACTTTCAAAAGACATGGGATGTATGTTGCTATTTACCTTTTCAGCAGTAAAAAAACTGAGCATTTTTTCGGTAGGCATATTTCCCGTGAGTTCATCTTTTGCCATAGGACAACCACCAAAACCCTGAATAGCACCATCAAACCTTCTACAACCAGAAGCATACGCCGCTTGTACTTTTTCATGCCATGCGGTTGGGGTTGTATGCAAATGCGCTCCAAATTCAATGTTTGGATAGGCAGGGATTAAATTAGAAAAAAGATAGGTAATAATCTCAGGTGTAGAGGTGCCAACTGTATCACTTAACGATAAAATGGTGACACCCATTTTTGCTAACTTTTCAGCCCACTCCCCTACTATTTCCACATTCCACGGATCGCCATACGGATTCCCAAACCCCATGGAAAGATAGGTCACTACTTCTTTATTTTTTGCAGCTGCCAAATCCAGAATTTCCTGCAATACGTCTATAGATTGTGCAATAGTTTTATGAGTATTCCGCATCTGGAAATTTTCAGAAATTGAAAACGGGTATCCTAAATATTGAATCTCAGGATGTGCTAATGCTGCTTCTGCACCCCGGACATTAGCTACAATAGCCAGCAGCTTACTTTGGGCGTTTGATAAATCCAGTTGTGCTAAAACCTCGGCAGTATCTTTCATCTGCGGTATAGCCTTAGGAGACACAAAGCTGCCAAAGTCAATAGTATCGAACCCACAGCGCAAAAGCGATTGGATATATTGCACCTTTGTTTTGGTAGGAATCCAGTCTTTAATGCCTTGCATAGCATCTCTGGGACATTCTATAATTTTTACATGTTGCATCACATTCAAAGATAGTATTTGAGGTACGATTTACGAAGTACGATGTACGATTTTCTAAAAAAAATAGAAGCAAGCATAAGAAACTTAATAGTTGGTGGGATAAAAAAATACAATGTTTTATGGACGTAACGCAAATAATGGCAAAAACTATTATAAAAAAATAAAAATTGCAATTCCAACAAATACAAAAACCTGCAGCCATTTAAGCACTATTCCTACGCGGTTAGTACTCTTTAAATACTTTGAAATACTACCAGCAAGAAGTGCAATACAACTAAATACAATAAAGGAAACCATCATAAAAACCCCTCCCAGTATAAAAAACTGAAGCACAGTTCCGGCTAAAGGATTCCATAGAAATGCAGGAAAAAAAGCAATAAAAAACAACATTACTTTAGGGTTTACCAAATTCATAAACACTCCAATCTTGAAATACTGCCAGTTGGATTTTTTTTGTGAATTTTGAGTAGTTACCTGTATAGCAGCATCTGCCTTAGCTACCTTATATGCTAAGTATAGCAAATATGCTGCGCCTATACATTTTATGAAAAAAAATAATGCTGGTGAAGCGGTAATTAAAGCTGAAATACCAAATGCCAGCAAAGCCGTGTGTACAATGCATCCGCTTATGAGTCCTGCAACTGTTGCAATTCCACTTTTACTGCCGTGTGCAAGAGATTGTGTGAGCACATAAATATTATCGGGTCCCGGCGAGAGCGCCAAAACCAGAGTTGCAAGAGAAAATGACAACAGTGTTTCCAGCATAGGTACTATCGTGAAAGAAGCGCCTCATTAATTTCTTTAATAAGTGCAGGGCCTTCATAAATAAAGCCTGTATAGAGTTGTACCAGGCTGGCACCTGCATCTATTTTTTCCAGAGCATCTTTGGCGGAATGTATTCCACCTACCCCAATTATTGGAAATGCGTTGTTACTTTTTTCTGAAAGGAAACGAATTACCTCTGTAGAACGGCTCGTTAAAGGTTTTCCACTCAAGCCTCCTGTTTCAGTTTTATTTTTAGACTGTAACCCTTCTCTGGAAATGGTAGTGTTTGTAGCAATTACTCCATCAATTTTAGTTTCTGCTACAATCTCTATAATGTCCAACAATTGTTCGTTTGTTAAATCCGGAGCAATTTTCAGTAAAATAGGCTTGGGAGTAGCTTTTTTGGCATTTGCTGTTTTCAGGACTTTCAAGAGTTTTGTGAGCGGCTCTTTATCCTGTAAAGCTCTAAGATTTGGCGTGTTTGGTGAACTTACATTTACTACAAAATAATCTACGTAGTTAAATAGCGCTTCAAAACAAAGTATATAATCGGTAACAGCTTCCTCATTAGGAGTTACTTTGTTTTTACCTATGTTTCCTCCAATTAACACGTGTCCTTTTTGACCTGGCTTAGGGTTCTTTTTTAAACGTTGTACAGCTTCAGCAACACCGCCGTTATTAAAACCCATTCGGTTAATAATAGCGCTATCTTCTTTTAAACGGAATAATCTTTTTTTCGGATTTCCCTCTTGTGGTTTTGGAGTTACAGTACCAATTTCAATAAAGCCAAAACCAAAATTTGCCAGTTCTTTATAAAGTTTAGCATCTTTATCGAATCCAGCCGCTAGTCCCACAGGATTTGGAAATGTTAATCCGAATAAGTTTCGCTCTAAACGCGTATCGGTTTTTTTATAAATACTCCTAAAAATACCGGCAAAACCAAGCTTATGAAGGTTTTTAACCATTTTAAAAGTAAAGTAATGTACTTTTTCAGGATCTGAAGTAAATAAAAGCGGACGGAGTAGCGATTTGTACATAGTGGTGGGTTGTTTTGCAAAAATAGTATTAAAACGAGTAAAAAGGTTCGGGTTATTCCGTTAATTTTGTAACATAACCAAACACGCTATGCTAGACAAACAACACCTCATAAACCGTTTTATAAGTTACGTAACTGTAGATACTGAAAGTGATCCGGAAAGCAATACAACCCCCAGTACCGCAAAGCAATGGGATCTGGCAAATGCTTTGGTAAAAGAACTAAAAGAAATTGGTATGCAAGATGTAACCATAGACGAGAACGCTTACATCATGGCAACGCTACCTTCCAATATTGAAGCAGATGTTCCCGTTATTGGTTTTGTATCACACTTTGATACCACACCCGATTTTACCGGAGCCAATGTAAAGCCACAAATTATTGAAAACTACGATGGTGGCGACATTGTTTTAAATGAAACTGAAGACATTGTCCTTTCT
>PANU01000039.1 GCA_002707745.1 Flavobacteriaceae bacterium | reverse complement strand
CTGGTGCTTCAGAAGCAGCAACAGCAAAATTTGCTATAGCTTCTGACGGTTCTTTATCAACTCCAACAGCAGGAACATCTAATGTAAGGTTTGGTGTTAACGCAGGTAACTCTATAGCTTCAGGTGGTAACTATAATGTTACTATTGGTGATGAAGCAGGAACAGCTTTGACCACAGGTGACAACAATGTAGCTGTAGGCTATGCTGCTTTTGATAGTGCTACAGACCAAAACGGTAATGTTGCCATAGGATACAATGCTTTAACAGCAGTTACTGCATCAGGAGATACTTTATGCACGGCTGTTGGTTCTCAAGCATTAGCTGCAAATACGGCAGGTTATCACAACACTGCTGTTGGATTTGCAGCGCAAGATGCCAATACTCACGGTATTAGAAATGTAAGCGTGGGCAGAGATAGTCTTGGGTCAGATACAAAAGGTTCTTATAGTGTAGCAATAGGAGATTCAGCTTTAGCTACACAAAATTTTACAACTGCTACAAATGCAAATAATACGGCTGTTGGTTATTTCGCAGGAAATGCTGTTACTACAGGAACAAACAATACTTTTATGGGTGCTTTAGCAGGGGATGCTACAGATAATGGTAATGACAATGTAGCTATTGGGCATCAAGCGTTAAGTGCAAATGCAGGAGATGACAATGTAGCAATCGGTAAAGATGCGTTGCTCGTAAATGTTAAAAATCAAAACATTGCTATAGGAAGTCATGCTTTAGATGCTGATGTAAATGGTGGAACTAGCATTGCGATAGGTCACAACGCACTAACTACACAAAATCCTGCAACGGCTGTTGATATGCAGAACGTGGCAGTGGGTAATAGTGCAGGAGAAGCACTTACAACAGCAACAGCAAGTACTTTAATAGGTGGGTTAGCAGGTGATGCAATTACTACGGGTGGAGCTAACACTCTTGTAGGTTATGCAGCAGGTAGTGCTCTTGTAGAAGGGTCAGGTAACATAGCAGTAGGGTATCAAGCATTAGATGCAGACGCAGGTGGTCAAGAAAGTGTAGCTATCGGTGCAAATGCGTTAGGAGCACAAAACTTTACTTCAGGTGCTAGACCTTCAAACAACGCATTGGGATTGAGTGCAGGAGCATCAATTACGTCAGGTATCAATAATCTTGCAATCGGTACTTTTACATTAGATGCTTTAACTGACGCAGACTATAATGTTGCCGTAGGCACAACTGCTTTAACTGCTGACACTTTAGGTAGCTACAACACAGCCGTTGGATATAATACGTTGGCTGTGCAAAACATGACTACAGCTACAAGTTCTCATAATACTGCACTTGGAGCAGGAGCAGCAGAAAAAGTTACTACAGGTGTACTTAGCACTTTTTTAGGTGCAGGAGCAGGAGCTAATATAACTGATTGTGATGGAAATACAGCAGTTGGTAAATCTGCCATGCACACTAATCAGTTAGGTGATGGTCAAGTAGCAGTAGGTAATGATGCTCTTTATAGCAGTAATTATTCAACTGCAACGGCTGCTTATAATGTAGGGTTAGGTCACAGTGCAGGATACCATATTTCAACAGGTGTATATAATACGTGTGTAGGTGCAAGGTCAGGAGCAACTTCTACACAAATAACAACAGGAAGTTATAATATAATGATTGGTGTTGATGGAAGACCATCAGCAAATGCAGGTACTCATCAAATTTGTATAGGTAATGAAGTTACAGGAACAGCAAATGATACATTTAATTTTGGCAAGGCTAGTAATATTGTTTCAAACACATTTACTTCTAATGCTTCTTTTTCCAGAAGTTCTGATGTTCATAAGAAAACAAACATAGAAGATGATACTTTAGGTTTAGATTTTATTAATGATTTGCGAACAGTAACTTTTAATTGGAAACCTAATAGCGAATTTCCAGAACATTACAAAGACTACCACCCAACTAAAAATAATATGGAAACAGATATTAAACTACACGGTATGGTTGCTCAAGAAGTTAAGGCAGCACTAGACAAAGCAGGTGTAGACACATTCGGTGGTTGGTCAGAAGAAGAGGATGGTTCACAACGTATATCGCAAGAAATGTTTATTCACCCACTAATAAGAGCCGTTCAGGAGCTATCAAATGAAGTCAAACAATTAAAGGAGAAATTAAATGCCTGAAGCAAGAACAGACGAATTAAAGGCACAAAACTATTCGGCTATGCTTAATGGTGCAAGTGTTATTAACTCTGTAATAGCTACGCATAACAAGGGAAGTGATGCAACAGTTGAAGATTTTGCACATGAGATGACCCATGACCAAAAGAAGGCTAGAGTAAATCGTTCAATGGGATACCTTAAAGTTATGGTTGCTTTAGATGATTGGGGTTCAGAGGATATGACTGCTGTAAACGCTGCAATTAGTGCAGGAACAACTTTTGTAGGCTAAAAGGATATATCTAAATGCCCTTAACGAAGTTACAATTCAAGCCGGGTGTTAATAGAGAAACAACTTCTTATTCTAATGAGGGCGGTTGGTTTGACATAGACAAAACACGTTTTCGGTTTGGGTTTCCAGAAAAAATAGGTGGTTGGACACGATACGCTGTCAACGCCTTTTTAGGGTCTTGTCGTTCTTTACACCCTTGGGTTGCACTTGATGGAACTCAGTTTCTTGGTGTGGGCACACATCTTAAATATTATATTAACGAGGGGGGTGGTTATAATGATATAACACCTGTTCGAGCTACAACTACAAATGGTATTGTCTTTGCAGCTACAAACGGGTCTTCCACTATTACAGCTACGGACGATGCTCATGGAGCAAGCATTGGAGATTTTGTAACGATATCGGGAGCAGTTTCTCTTGGAGGTCTAATAACAGCAGATGTTTTAAATCAAGAATATCAAGTCGTTCTTGTTCCTACCGCTAATACCTTTACTTTTGTAGCGAGAGAAGCTGATACGTCCATAGCAAGTATTACTACAACATCTGGTTTAAATCCAACGCCTGTTGTAGCAAATTCTAGTGACACAGGTAATGGTGGTTCAGGTGCAGATGCTGCTTATCAAGTAACGGTTGGTTTAGATACGTCTCTTACTGGTAACGGTTGGAACGCAGGATCATATGGTCGTGGCACTTGGAACTCTGCATCAAACCTATCTGTTCAGGGAGCTACTTTACGAATATGGAGCCATGATAACTTTGGTGAAGATCTTATTCTTAACGCCAGAGATGCAGGTATATTTTATTGGGATAGGACAAACGGAACAACAACAAGAGCCGTGGCTTTATCTTCTTTAGCAAGTTCAAATCTCGCTCCAACAATAGCAAAAAAAGTTTTAGTATCTGACAGAGATAGACACATAATAGCGTTTGGTTGTGATCCAGAATCCGCTATAGGCACACAAGATCCACTACTTATTCGCTTTGGGTCTCAAGAAAGTTTAACGGATTGGCAGACTCTGCCAACTAATACTGCTGGTGAATTACGTATAGGTTCTGGGTCTGAAATCATTACGGCCATTGAAACACGCCAACAAGTGATTGTCTTTACAGACGAATCACTTCATGCCATGCAGTTCCTAGGACCGCCTTTTACCTTTGGAATAAATACTATTTCTGAAAACATTACGATAGCAGGTCCACTTGCTGCTATAGCTGTTGAAGACATGGTGTTTTGGATGGGCAAACAAGAGTTTTACGTTTATGGTGGAGGAGTGCAAAGACTTCCATGCACGGTTAGAGACTTTGTTTTTAATGACTTTAATGAGTTGCAGATTGAAAAAGTAACGGCAGCAACAAATACGTCGTTTTCTGAGGTATGGTGGTTTTATCCAAGTGGGAGTAGTCAAGAGAATGACCGTTACGTTATTTACAACTATCAACAAAAGATTTGGTACTTTGGCACACTAGCTCGAACGGTTTGGTTGGATAGAGGCATTGAAAGCAATCCTGTGGCTGCTGGTACGGATCATTACTTATACACCCACGAAAGTGGTTTGGATGATGGTAGCACGGACCCTGTTTCGGCTATTTCAGCGTTTGTTGAATCAAGTCAAGTTGACATTGGAGATGGGAATCAATTTTCTTTTGTTAACAAGATTATTCCAGACTTAACGTTTCGAGATTCTACCGCCTCATCTCCAGCTGCAACCTTAACTCTTAAAGCAAGAAACTTTCCTGGAGGAGCTTACTTGCAGACAAATGGTCAATCTGTCAGTCAGACAGTAGCAGGGACATCAACTGTTGTAGAGCAGTTTACCGATCAAATTAATTTACGGCTTAGAGGAAGATCTCTTGCATTAAAAATTGCTTCCTCTGATACAGGAGTTACATGGAGACTTGGTTCTCCTCGAATAGATATTAAGCCAGATGGAAGAAGATAATGTCAAGGAATCTAGTTCTTCCGTTTTTTCCTACTCCTCCAGAGGAGTACGACCAACAATATATGAGCGAACTTGTTCGAGCTTTTTCGATTTATTTAACACAAATGCAAAACCCAGGAGAAGGTCGTCATACAGGGTTAGCTCTTACGAATTTACAAACGGACGATCAAGGGCTAGCTGTAGGAGAGTTGTTTAATTATAAAAATGCGTCTGGAACAATGGGATATATAAAGATTGTTGTAGCAGATGCGTCAAATCTTAGAGGGATAACAGCAACAGGTAGCGTTGGAAGTGTTACGGTAACAACATAATGAGACTAGAAAAGTGAAAACAAGTCTGATAGGATACAAAAAATACAGGAGAACAAAGCTGTGAGTTTAAAAAAAATATTAGGAGCAGCTGGAGCAATATTTGCGACCACACTTGGTATTCCAGTTTGGTTGGGTTCTGGCATAGGTACACTTCTTGGTGGTGGATCTATGAAAGAAGCAGTTACTGCTGGAGTTCTAGGACATGTAGCAGGTCCAGCAATTGCAGACGCATCTAAAGGTTTAGGTGGACTTATGGGAGCGGCAAAGACAGGTACAGCGGCAGCAAGTTTAGCGAATACAGCAGCAGCAACAGGAGCAGGGACAGCAGGAGCAGGAGCTTTAGGTGGATTAGGAAGTTTAATGACTCCTAAGAATTTAATTACAGCAAGTTTAATTGGTTCTGCATTTGAAAAACCAAAGTTGGTTAGCAACGCTCCACCTGATCCAAGACGGTTGGAATCAAGTCCAGACTATGTTCCTACACAGTTTGCTCAGTTTCCAAATCCGTATACGGGAGAATATTTTAAAACTCCTGAAGAAGCTCAAGAGTCAATACGAAGAGGTCGTGGACCGATACTCTACAACCAAGGAATTATGACAGCGGCAGACGGTGGCTTTATCCAAGGACCAGGGACAGGTAAAAGCGATTCTATACCAGCGATGATTTATCAAAATGGCGGTCCGGTTCAAGAAGCTCGGCTCTCGGACGGTGAGTTTGTTATGACAGCCGATGCTGTTAAGGGTGCAGGTGGTGGAAACCGTGCGGCAGGAGCAGCCAAGATGTACCAAATGATGAATAGGCTTGAGAGGAGAGCGTAATGAGTGGTCAAAATTATACTACCCGTCAAGAGCAAATAACCCTTCTTCCACAGTATCAGGAAGAGTATCTCAAAGATTTACTTTCCAACGCTCAGACGTTATCTGGAACACCGATGAATATACCGCAACGCCAGATTGCAGGGTTTACGCCTGGACAACAATCTGCGTTTCAGCTTGGATATGGGGGCATTGGCTCGTATCAACCTATGATGCAAGCTGGAGCCGATACAATTAGTGAGGGTATTGGTGGCTACAAGGAAGCTATGGGTATTGGTACATCGGGCATACCTCTTTATCAGGCAGGAGCGGCTGCTCTTGGTGATTCAATGGGACAGTTTGATCCAGGTGCTGTAGGTGAGGACGGTAAAACGGCTGTTAGTCGGTTCATGGATCCTTATACGGAAGAGGTGATTAAGCAGTCTGAGCGAGACATGATGCGTCAAAACCAGATGCAACAGAACCAATTAAATGCTCAAGCTGTTGGTCAAGGAGCGTTTGGCGGTAGTCGTGGTGCAGTTGCACAAGGAGAACTCAACCGAAATACAGCAGATCAAATGGCTCGAACCTCTGCCGGTCTTCGTTCACAAGGATATCAACAAGCGTTGCAAGGAGCACAGACAGCATTTGGAGATCAGGCTTCGCGTCAACAGAATGCAGCGTCGTTGTTTGGTTCTTTAGGCAGTGCGTATGGACAAACGGGCCAAGGACTTGGATCCTTGGCAGGAGGACTAACGCAAGCAGGAACAACGCAAGCAGGTCTAGGAGAAGCTCTTCAAGGAGCACAAGGCAGAGATGTTAACATGTTGTTGGGTCTTGGTGGTATGGAGCAGCAGTTTAATCAAACTGGTATGGATGCGTATCGTCAGGATATTATGGATCGACAACGACAGCCTTATCAACAGTTGGCCTTTATGGGTGATATATTTAGAGGTGTGCCGTCAACTCAGAGTACATATGGTGGAACGTATCAAGCTCCTCCGAGCGCATTGTCTGGCATAGCAGGTGCTGGTATGGGTCTTATGGGAATGAATCAGGCAGGTTTATTTAACTAAAGGATTAGATTGTGAATGTTTTAAGTCGAAAGATGTTTCAAAAGAAAAGATCTCGTCCGGCACGGGATGCACTTAATAAGGCTGGTGGCATTATGTCCTCGTCCCCCGAACTTATGAACACGGTTCAGATGTTTAATCCAGGTGGCCCCGTTAAACCAGGAGAAAATGTTCGCATACCTGGTATGGCTGAGGGACGAGGCATTTCTGGAGCAGATGTTAAAAATTTTCTTGACTATATTGGTATGGATGATTTCATTAATTATTTAGGTCTTAGAAAACCCAAATCTCGTACTCCCACTGGATATCTTCTTGGTGAGGATCCAGCAAAACGACTTGAAACTATTTCAAAGAAACTTTCTGAAACTTCGTTTATTCCTGCTGTTACTAAAAAAGCGTTTCCATATGTAGGCATTGCGACTGCTGGTACTCCTGTAAACGAGGATGAACAAACGGTTCTTGATGAGCTTCGGAAAAAATACGGAGTTAATTTAGAGAAAGCACCTCAATCTATTTTTACTGGACAAGAAAACACAGCAGAAGGTGTTGCTCCAGAAATGCAAGGGTTGGCCATAGAAGACATTGGTGCAGAGATAGAGGCACAAAAGATAGCAAAAGAAGTAAAACAATTGGAGGTTGATTCTGGCAATCCAACTTCTTTAACAAATATAGAGGATGCAGCAGATATAGATGTTAGAAAAAGAGCAGAAGAAGCGGCACAACGAGAAAAACTAAGCAACCTTATGACAACGCAAGAAGCTTCTTTTGATCAACCCGAATCAGGAAAAACCTTTGAGGATATTGCACGAGAGGATACAGAGGCACAAGCTACTGCTGATCGATTAAGAGAAGAGTCTTTTACACAGCCCGGTAAGTCAATGGCAGAGTCTGGAATGCAGATTGCAAAAGGTCTTGAAAACAAAGACAAAGCCTCGTTAGACACACAATTAAAAGATCTTATGGCTCAGTTTACATCGAACGCACCTAAGTACGAAGGTCTTGATAAAGGCATGGCTCTTATGAAGATTGGTTTTGCTATGGCCGCTGGTAAAAGTCCTTACGCCATGCAGAACATTGCTGGAGCACTTTCAGGTGGTGCGGATATGTTTATTAAAGATAAGGCAAAAAGAGATGAGTTTAACAGACAAGTTAAACTTTCTGCGCTTCAATATGGGCTAGGTGAGATAGGCAAAGAAAAAGCACAACAAAGAGCAGACGTTAGAAACATAAAAGATTACGTTGTTGGTAAAGGCGGTCTTACAATGCCAGATGGCACAAAGCTTGAAGAAGGTAGGACTGTAAGTTTAAACATGGAGCAAGCACTAAGTCTTGGTTCAAAACTATCTAACCTTTCTAGCGTTGCAGCATTTAGCACTCGACAAGCTGCAATGACTAAAGCTCTTACAGCGCAATTAAAATTAATTGAAGCTCAACAAGGTAAAGGTGTTAAATATAGTGATTTTAAATCTAATATAGAAGATTACGGTAAATCTTTAAACTCTGCAAAAGAAGCAGAGATTGCTAGAGTATTTATAAACGACGCTCTGTTAACTGTAGCAGAAGGGGAGGTGACAACCTTATCCGCAGCAGGTAAAGAATTAATAAGAAAAGGTGGTGCAATATTTGGTTTTGATGTTGGAGAAGAGTTTAAAGATATTTCAACCCTCAACAGAAAAATGAATCTTGCATTAAATAAGATTATTCCTCTTGTTATTGGAGACACACAATCCGCAAACTCAATTTCAGATAGAGATGTTGGTTTTGTAATACAAGCCTTTTTAGATAGAGGAATTATAGCAAGAGAAGGTGGTGCATTTAAGTTTTTAGGAGCATCTGATGACGCAATTGCAACGGGTCTTCAATCTGCGTTAGTAGAAGTTAATAAGTCTCAACAAGAAGATTTAAGATTAATGTTAAGCATTGAAGATAATTTTAACAATGTTATGGTTCAAGGAATTGGAAAGACAGGAACTGGAATGCTTACAAGAGAAATATCTGAACGAAAACAATTAACTGGCGGCGGTGGGCTTTATTACTACAACCCTGAGTCACAAACAATTGGATTTGCAAAATAATGGTACAGATTAAAGTTGCTACAGATCAAGGTATAATTCCAATTGAGTTGGGAGACACAACTCCAGATGAAACAGTCTTAAAAAATATAACTCAAGGTCTGTTAAAAGATGGCTACACATTTGATATGGCTACACCCGAAAACCAAGGAAAATCACCAGAACCCCCAAATATGAGCAAGATGTCTTTGGATGAGATAAGAGACTATGCTCGTGCTCGAAGAGCACAGGGTCTTGATCCTTCAACGGGCGAACCTTTGACTGAAGAAGAATATGTTAGCAACTACAAAGAACCTGGTGTTGATTATCGAACAGGAGTTGACAGTGTAGGTGGATTTTCTCGTTTTCAATTTGGTCGTATGGACACTCTTGAAGAGAAACAGAATTACTTAAATACCGTTGTTGGTTCCGATGGGTTTAGAACAGACCCTCTTGGTCGCCTAATTTTAACAAAATCAGGCCGTAGTACATTAGGGTTGGGTTCAGGAAAAGAGCTTGCTATAGATGAAGAAGGTCTTTCTTTTAGTGATGTAAAAGACTTTGCAGGAGCAACAGCACTACCTATTGCGGCTGGAGTTGGTGCAACGATTGCGGCTTCTGGCGTTGGATTTCTTCCCGGCATGTTAATTGTTGGTGCAGCTACAGGTGCAGGTAAAGCTCTTGATGAGGGTATTGAATACGCAGAAGGATTACAAAGACAATCTGTAGGAGAGGTTGCTCGTGACTCGGCTTTTGAAGCGTTGTTTGGTGGTCTTGGTGAAGGAGTTGGTCGGGGTATATCCAAGTTGTTTGGAAGAATTATTAAAGGACCAGGGGGCGAGGCCAACGAAGCATTAAGAGCACAAGCAAGAGAAATCATTGCAAAAGGATATCGACCCACGATTGCTGGTTCTACAGACGAAAGCTTTCGACCTATTTTAAATCGACTTCAAGCTGTATATGAGGGAATATTTCCAAACGCAAAAGCAGCTAATCAAAACCTTGACAACGTTCTGGATGAGTTAAGGTCTCTTGGTGTTGTTGATAAATCACAAATTAATAACTTGGATGAGGTTGTTAGAAACGACATTAAAACATTTTACTCTACTTCTGATCAAAAATTAGCAGATGCACAAAAGCGTATGGATGACGCTGTTCGTGGCGAAATTGGTCAAGTTATGAAAAATTTAAAAGATGGTAATGTTGTTCCTGAAGATCTTGCTGACATGATCCGTCGTCGTAAAATCGTGTTTGATGAAGATGCTGATCGACTATATTCAGAAATTACAAAAGTTCTTCGAGAACAAAAAATAATTCCAACGGCTACAATAAAAGCAGAACTTGATCGTTTAACAGAAGACACCATTGCTGATATTGGTGCAACTGAGTTCGCTAAAAAAGTAAATGGTTTAGGTAAGTTTGCTACGGCACAAGAGTTAGGACGTATTCGTTCTGGATTAACGGAAGCTTCAAAAACTCCATCATTGTTAAACGATGTAAATGTAGGAGCGTTAGGTTCCTTAAAGAAAGCTGTAAACGATGCTTTTATTGATGCTGAAATTACTTTAGCAAAAGTTGCTCAAATTAAAAAAAGACCGTCTCCTGTTCCTTTTGGTCAAAGTCAAAAACTTCTTGAACCAGAAGGATTTTCAGCAAACCTTAGTTATGATGAGTTAGCAGAAGGGTTAAATTTACTACGAAGAACAAATGAGTTCTACAGAAAGGGAATAGGTAGATTTGATAATCTTACCGTTCAAGAAATATATAAAGGTGTATCTAATAATCGCATAAATATGGATTATATTTTTGATAACATTATAACGAAAAATCAACCAGAAGCATTAGAAGAACTGTTAAAAGCAATTAAGGGTGTTAGCACTGGAAAACTTTTAGGAGCACGTTTTGCAAAAAAAGGTTCTGGTGGAGGTATTGTTGACTTAGCTGAAGGAACAAAAATACTTAAAAGTAGAACAATTGGTAACAGATCTGTCGAACAAGCCTTAAAAGATGTTGCAGATCTACCTGATGGCGATCCTGTAAAAAGAAGTGTTCAATTACAAGCAAAAGCGATTGAACAAGAAGCGGCAGAACGTGCAACTATTCGAGGTAGTGGTGCTGAAATGTCTGAACAAGTTCGGCAGGGTCTTGCTAAAAAATATTTAGAAAAACAAATTAATCAATCCATGATTACTGAACCGTCTACTGGGCAAAGAGTTATTGATCCAATAAAACTTGTTGCAAATCTTCGAGAAAAAGGAACCGTCGTTGATAAACTCTTTGGCAAAGATTTAAAAACTTTAGATGATGTCATATCTGTCTTAGAACGAGGTAAATCCAATCTTGCTCCTGGTGTTATTGCTCAACTTCGAAGTAAACCTTTAGGTCAATCTTTACAAGATTTACAGGCAGCGCAAGCAAGTCGAGTTGCAGATGACAAAAATTTTATTGTAAATACATTACAATCAACAACAGACCCAGACGTTATTGCACAAACTGTTTTTAGAAATCCTGCTGCAATTAAACAAGCGCAAAAGATTCTTACTCCTCAAGTTATGGAGTTAACTAGAGATGCTGCTATGGGCAGAATTTTGAAACAAATTGGAGCAACTGTTGACGATGTTGGAGAAATTAGAATTACGGACGACCTTATAGATTCTTTTAAATCTGGTCGTCTTGGCACGAAACTTCAATCTGTTCTTCGATCTTATGGTGACGAAACATTAGATGCTATGTTTGGACCGAATGGAGCAAATGGATTAAATGCAATGGCAGAAACAATGGCCAGAGCTTCTAACGCTGCAATCGCAGGTAAAGGTGGACTTGCAGCCCCACAGATTGCTTTGGGTCTTGGCGTTGTTTCTTTAATTATGAATCCCTTGGCAACCTTGCCCACGGCTCTAGCATACGGAACAATGTCTAAACTACTAAGAAACCGTAAAGTATTAAAAATGATGATGGCTTCAAGAAAACCAAACACAGTAAAACAATTCTTGTCTGGTAAGTTTAAGGCAAACGATCCCATTGCACAAGGACTTCAAACCGTATTAGCTTTGGTTGCCGCTGCCGGAGTTCAAAGCACAAGAGGATTAACTCAACAAACAGCAGAAGAGGCCGCTCCTGCCATAGAGCAAGCTAAACCAGAAATACAGAAGACCATGCAACAAGTTGCACCTTTAGGAAAACAAATACGACAAGCAACGCAACAACTTCCTAATGTACTGCCACCCTCACCGGCTTCCAATGCTAGTCGTGTTAATCCAATCACGGTCCCCGATCCATTGACCCGTGCTACCTTTGGTCAGCCGTAATGAATGGAAGAAGAGGAAGAGGTATTTTGCCCTGTATGCAGCACCCCCATAGAAATATTTGAAGTCTACACCATCGCAAAGACGTTTAAGAAGGTAAAACAGATTTGTTTGACTTGCAAAGAAAAGGAACAGAAACATGAAAGAAAACTTTGATAAGTGTTTAGATATGCTTCTTCACCATGAAGGAGGCTTCGTAAACCACCCTCGTGATCCGGGGGGCATGACCAATCTCGGTGTTACTCGCATGGTTTATGAAAAATGGGTGGGTAAAAAAGTAACAGAGCAACAAATGCGGGATTTAACTGTAAAAGATGTTGCACCCATATATTACAATAATTACTGGAAGCGTTGCAAATGTGATGACCTACCAAATGGAGTTGATTGGTCGGTGTTCGATTGGGCTGTAAACTCTGGTGTTGGACGCAGTGCAAAGGCTTTGCAAGGGATTATCGGAGCCACTCAAGACGGGGGCATCGGCCCTAAAACTCTGAAGCTGATTGAAGAGCACGAACCCAAGGAGCTTATCGAAAAAATGCACGATAAACGCCAAGGGTTTTATGAGGGACTCAAGACCTTTGATTCCTTTGGCAAGGGATGGACCAGGCGTAATAAAGAAACAAAGGACTCGGCCTTGGAGCTTCTTGAAACTTAGGATTCATCTCCCCAATAATCCCAACCGTCTTTAAAAAGTCCCACGTTTCGTGCAAACAATTCTATTCGTGATAAATCACCACTGGTATTAACAATCATTTCTTTAAATATGTGTGGTTTCTGACTGTGTTGTTTTGGATTGACTGCAACAACCAAATTTTTTGTTGTTTTGTTAACACATTTCATTTTTCCCCGAACACCAAATATTATATGTTCTGTGCAACCACGAAAATAATATCCCATGCCCATTTCTGGCGTTCCGTCTTTGTAGGTCTTTACCCAAGTAATAAGAGTTTTGTAATCAAACCCCCAAGCTTTACAAACATCTAAACCCTCTTTGATAAACGGATTTGTTACCCACAAATATAAATGAGCTTGATCCTCTGCAATTTCAGAAACAGGCATATCAATGATTTCTTGATTAGTCATTGTGTTGTAACCGACTTGACCGTTTCCCCAACTTTCTTTATATTTCCAAGGTGGATCGGCATAGATAATATTATACTTTTTGTTTGCAAACATTAACTGACCCCCCAACAAAACTTTTGTTGCCCCGTGACAGGTTGCCATTCTCTACCTGGTCTGCTTGTCCAGCCTGAACCTTCTTTTCTAGCTTTAACTTCATAAAGAACTTTCCAACCTGCACCTCGAAGACTTGAACCACTTTCGCTTTGTAATGTGTATGTAATTATTTTTGCTCCACCCATAGCTCTCCAAGCTCTCCAAGCCGCTGCATAAAGAAAAGAGCATGTTCCTTTGGGTGACTCGTCTAATACACAACATCGTCTAACTTCTGCTGTAAACCCATTGTCGTTTTTAATGGCTATGGGACGACCAACAATGCAAACTCCAACAAGGTTGTTGTCGTAACTGCATCCGATCGAAAACTTTGCTCCAACAGTAGGTTTGTTATGTCTATGAAAGTTTTCAACAAAGTCATTCGCTTCTCTAATACTGATAGGAACAAGTTGTAGCTTCAACCAACCTCTCCCCAATTGTTTCCAAGTTCTTGATCCACTTTACTCGGCACTTTAAGAGGTAGCCCTGTCTCCATGATTTCTGTAATCTTATTTGCTTGCTGTTCGCTCTCAACACTAAAGCAAAGTTCATCGTGAACAGTCATCAATGGAATCAATCCCTCTGCATAACAATCGGCCATAGCCTTCTTGGTTTGATCCGCTGCACTGCCTTGAATAAGTTTGTTGAGTGCTTTGTAGGTAAACGCTCTTCGTATTCTTTGTGGACCCCACTCGGCTTGAGCGTCTTTAAGTTTTTTAGGTTTGTGGTACTCAAAGCTTCGAGGTTCCCACATATCAAATCGGCACTTGCGACCTAGGATCGTTCGTATTCTACCGTCCTTCTGAGCTTTGTTT
>PANU01000038.1 GCA_002707745.1 Flavobacteriaceae bacterium | reverse complement strand
GATCAGTTAGAATTTCTACGTGATCAGGGATGGCTTGTAAATGAAGCAAATCTTATATTTTATGTAGATCAGGACAAGGTTGTTGGAGGTACGGCAGAGCCAGACAGAGTTGTTATGTACGATATAGGAAACGATAGCTTCCTGGTAGATGTAACGCTAGATCCTACCTCTACAGAAGAGGACTTTGATGCCCTTACAGATCATTTTGGTCCTCTGCAGCGTGGAAGTGACAACAATGGCGATTTCTATAAAATTAGAATTACCAATCATGTGAGCAACATACTTAATAAAGATTCTACTAACGTACCATTAGGTCTTGTAGTCTCTAAAAATGTGGTTGAATTCGATTTTCAGGATCTTGAAAATTCGCAAGCTCCTGGAATAGAGAATGTACCTGCTGCCACTATACTTTCTCCACGAGGTACTGTTTTATATGGAAACAATACCACAAACGAAGCAAAGCGGTTAAAACTTCAGATTTTTTATACAGAACCTAATTAATTATTATTCTTTATGTGCGGCATTGTAGGTTATATTGGAAATAGAAAAGCATACCCCATTATCATAAACGGTTTAAAACGTTTGGAATATAGGGGTTATGATAGTGCAGGAATTGCCTTGTTTGATGGTTCTGAGATACAGCTTAGTAAAACCAAGGGAAAAGTAGCAGACCTGGAAAAACGCGTTTCTGAAGAAATAGAAACTAACGGGAGCTTAGGTATAGGGCATACCCGGTGGGCTACTCACGGAGTTCCTAACGACGTTAACTCACATCCGCATTACAGCAATAGTGGCGATTTGGTAATTATCCATAATGGGATTATTGAAAATTACGCTTCCATTAAAAAAGAGCTTATTAATAGAGGCTATCAGTTTAAAAGTGATACCGATACCGAGGTGCTGGTAAACCTTATTGAAGAAATTAAAAAACAAGAAAATGTAAAGCTTGGAAAAGCAGTACAAATTGCCCTTAACCAAGTGGTAGGTGCCTATGCTATTGCTCTTTTTGACAGAAACAAACCTGATGAAATTGTAGTTGCTAAATTAGGTAGCCCTCTTGCTATCGGGATTGGTGAAGACGAGTTTTTTGTAGCTAGTGATGCCACTCCGTTTATTGAGTTTACAAACAATGCTATTTATCTTGAAGACGAAGAAATGGCCATTATACGCCGTGGACGCGAAGTAAAGGTGCGTAAAATTAAAGGCGATTACGAAGTAGACCCCTATGTTCAAGAGCTTCAGTTAAATATTGAACAAATAGAAAAAGGAGGATACGATCATTTTATGCTGAAAGAAATATACGAGCAACCATCGGTAATTAAAGACACATACCGTGGTCGTTTGTTGGCAGATCAAGGGATTGTAAAACTTGGAGGCCTGGAAGATTATATAGAAAAATTTACCAACGCCAATAGGATTATTATTGTGGCTTGCGGAACCTCATGGCATGCGGGTCTGGTAGCCGAATATATTTTTGAAGATTTAGCCCGTATTCCTGTTGAAGTAGAATACGCTTCAGAATTCAGATACCGAAATCCGATTATTACCGAAAAAGATGTAGTAATTGCTATCTCACAAAGTGGCGAAACGGCCGATACACTTGCGGCTATTAAACTGGCTAAACAAAAGGGAGCATTTGTCTATGGTGTTTGTAATGTAGTAGGGTCAACTATTTCAAGAGAAACACATAGTGGAACGTACACCCACGCAGGGCCAGAAATTGGCGTAGCATCTACCAAGGCATTTACAACCCAAATAACTGTGCTTACTATGATAGCTCTTCGTTTGGCCAGAGCAAAAGGTACTATCTCCCAAAGAGATTTTATGGAGCAATTACAAGAGCTAGATACCATTCCTGCCAAAGTAGAAGAAGCTTTACAAAGCGATGATAAAATAAAGGAAATTGCTGCAAAATTTAAAGATGCTGCAAATTTCTTATACCTAGGGAGAGGTTACAATTTTCCGGTAGCGCTGGAAGGTGCGCTTAAACTAAAAGAGATCTCTTATATACACGCCGAAGGGTATCCTGCTGCCGAAATGAAACACGGTCCCATTGCACTTATAGACGAGCAAATGCCTGTTGTGGTAATTGCTGTAAACAGTAATCATTACGAAAAAGTGGTAAGCAATATTGAAGAGATTAAAGCAAGAAACGGAAAAATTATCGCTGTAGTAACCGAAGGCGATACACAGGTAAAAGAACTGGCAGATTTTATTATGGAAGTTCCTAAAACTCCAGAAAGTTTAAGCCCGTTAGTAACCACTATTCCATTACAGCTACTCTCATACCATATTGCAGTAATGCTAAATAAAAATGTAGACCAACCCCGTAATTTAGCTAAAAGTGTCACTGTTGAGTAATAGCTAGATACAGGCATTGTAACTTCTAAGCCAAGTAAATTTTTTTTTAGATCTTTTAAAAAAATTGTACGGCGCCAAGGTGTCCGTCTAATATTCCAGATGTTTTAAATAAGCTGGCAGCAATTCTTTTACTTCGGCAATATGATATATAAGACCATTTCCGTGGTCTTTAAATTCGCTTTGGGCGAAAATTGAAATAGTAGACAGGGCAAACAGGGTCAATGCAAGAAGTCTCATAGGACGATGGTTTTAAGATAAAAGTAATGGCTGGCCTCTATATTAAAAACGTTGGATGAGCCAATTAAGTATATGGCTGCGTAAACAACCCCATTCCAAGAGGCTTAATAGGTATACATCAAAAAAAGGCTTTTCAGAAATTATTCTGAAAAGCCTTTGCATGTTCTATGGTATACTCTTATTGAATACTACCTACTAAAATTACTTTAGTTTTTTCTTTACAGCTACTTCCTGGAAGCCTTCAATAATATCGTCTATTTGTATGTCGTTGTAGTTTTTTAACTGGATTCCACAATCGTACCCTTTTGCCACTTCTTTTACGTCGTCTTTAAAACGTTTAAGCGACTCCAGTTCTCCTGTATGAATTACAACACCCTCACGAATTAATCTAATACTGTTGTTGCGTATAATCTTTCCGTTGGTTACCATACAACCTGCAATTGTTCCCACTTTTGAAATTTTAAACGTTTCACGTATTTCAGCGGTACCGGTAATTTCCTCTTTCATTTCTGGAGATAACATTCCTTCCATTGCATCCTTAAGGTCGTTGATGGCTGCGTAAATAATAGAGTACGTACGGATATCAATTTCTTCCTTATCGGCTATCTGTCGTGCATTCCCCATTGGGCGAACATTAAACCCTATGATAATTGCATCGGAAGCAGAGGCTAACAATACATCACTTTCGGTAATAGGTCCAACCGCTTTATGGATAATGTTTACCTGGATTTCATCGGTAGACAACTTCTGGAACGAGTCTGTTAATGCTTCTACCGAACCGTCCACATCACCTTTTAAGATAATGTTCAGTTCTTTAAAGTCGCCTAACGCAATACGACGTCCAATTTCATCTAGTGTAATATGACGCTGGGTTCTTACCGACTGTTCGCGTTGTAACTGAGTACGTTTATTGGCGATGTCTTTGGCTTCACGCTCATCTGTAAACACGTTAAATTTATCTCCTGCTTGCGGTGCTCCATCCAGTCCTAAAATAGAAACTGGCGTAGAAGGGCCTGCAGTTTTAATATTTTTACCACGCTCATCCTGCATTGCCTTTATTTTACCACTGTGCTGTCCGGCCAGTACATAATCCCCAATTTTAAGGGTACCTCCTTGTACTAAAATGGTGGACACATACCCACGACCTTTATCAAGGAACGCTTCTACAACGGTACCATTTGCCAGTCTGTCTGGGTTGGCTTTAAGTTCTAACAATTCGGCTTCCAGCAATACTTTTTCTAATAGTTCTTTAACACCTTCCCCTGTTTTTGCTGAAATATCGTGTGATTGTATTTTACCACCCCAATCTTCAACCAGCAAGTTCATTTGCGCCAGACCTTCTTTAATCTTTTCTGGATTTGCAGTTGGTTTATCAATTTTATTAATTGCAAAAACAATAGGAACCCCTGCTGCCTGAGCATGACTAATGGCCTCCTTGGTTTGCGGCATAATATCGTCGTCTGCTGCTACTACAATAATGGCAAGGTCGGTTACTTGTGCACCTCTGGCTCGCATCGCGGTAAAGGCTTCGTGACCTGGTGTGTCTAAGAATGCTATTTTCTGGCCATTCTCTAGTTGCACCCCGTAGGCACCAATATGCTGTGTAATTCCGCCGCTTTCTCCTGCAATTACGTTTTCTTCACGAATGTAATCCAGTAAAGAGGTTTTACCATGGTCTACGTGACCCATTACGGTTACAATAGGTGCTCTGGGCTCTAAATCTTCCGGAGCATCTTTTTCTTCAAATGCGTTTTCTTCAATATCTGCAGTTACAAATTCAACTTCATAACCAAACTCATCGGCAACAATGCTCAACGTTTCGGCATCCAGACGTTGGTTCATAGTTACCATCATCCCCAGGGTCATACAGGCAGAAATCACTTTCGTTACCGGTACATCCATCATGGTAGCAACTTCACTAACGGTAACAAACTCTGTCACCTTTAATAATTTACTATCCAGCTCCTGTTGTGCAAGATCTTCCTCAGTTTTTTGACGGTGGCTATCTCGCTTCTCCCGACGGTATTTAGCTCCTTTTCCTTTGGACGATTTCCCTTGAAGTTTTTCCAGGGTTTCCCGTACTTGTTTTTGGATTTCTTCCTCGGTTGGCTCTTCTTTAGGAGTATTAGATCTCCCTCTGCCTTTTCCTCGGTTGTTATTTTGTCCTCCCCCAGTACCTGGTCCTTTACTTATACGTCTGCGACGCCCACGTTTTTCTTTGTTGGCATCGGTTTTTTCTTTCTTCTTCTTCTCAGGTTTTTTAAACTGGGTAAGGTCTATTTTCTTTCCTGTAAAATTGGGGCCTTCCAGTTTTTTATAGGACGTTTTTACAACCCCGCTATCTTTAGCAGCTTCTTCCGGAGTTTCTTCTGTTTCGGCTGGAGTTTCTTTCTTGGAAGTTTCAGCTTCTTCTTTTTTTGGAGCTGGTTTTTCTTCGTCTTTAGTTTTTTCTTCTTTTTTGGCTACGGGTTCTTCTTTAGCAACTTCTTTCTTCACATCAGGAGCAGTTTCTTTTACAGTTGGTTTTTCTTCAACTGTCTTTTCTTCTTTAGGTTGTTTTTCGGCTTCCTTTTTAGGAGCTTCTTCAACTACTGCTTCCTTTTCTTTAGCAACTTCTTTTTCAGCTTTTTTCTTAGCATCCAGATCTATTTTACCAACCTGTTTCAGGCCACCTAAATTGGCTTCAGCTTTTATTACTTTTCTGGCTTCGGCTTTCTCTTCTTTTTCCTCCAGCTCTCGCTCCCGTTCCAAACGCAGCTCTTCTTTTTCCTTACGTTTCTCTTCGCCGACTTCTTTTGAGGCTACCTTCTTGCTCTTATCTGTCTGAAATTCTTCAAACAGCGCTTCATATTCTTCGCCAGAAATCTTGGTAGTAGGACGTGCCTCTACCTCGTATCCTTTGGAACCTAAAAATTCCACGGCACGATCTAGCGAGATATTGAATTCGCGCAATACTTTGCTCAGCCTCATTGTTTTTGTTTCAGCCATAAAAATGCTTCCTTTTTTCTAAAGTGTTGTAAAAGTAGTTAAAATGTGTGCTACCTTAAAACTACTCTTCAAATTCTTCTTTTAATATATTCACCACTTCCTGAATGGTTTCTTCTTCCAGATCGGTACGTTTTACCAGATCTGCAATATCTTGTTCTAACACACTCTTGGCAGTGTCCAGCCCAATTTTCTTAAATTCGTCTATAATCCAGCCTTCAATTTCGTCGCTAAATTCTTTTAATTCTACATCTTCTTCTGCACCTTCACGCAACACATCTATCTCAAAACCTGTTAATTGACCGGCCAAACGAATATTGTGACCTCCACGCCCAATTGCTTTTGATACTTCCTCAGGTTTTAAGATAACCTCAGCTCTTTTGGTTTCTTCGTCTATCTTAATGGAAGTAACACGCGCCGGACTTAACGCTCGGGTTATAAAAAGGTTTAAGTTGGTGGTATAGTTAATTACATCAATATTCTCATTCCCTAGTTCACGAACTATACCATGTATTCGGCTTCCTTTCATCCCTACGCAGGCACCAACCGGGTCGATGCGGTCATCGTAACTATCTACCGCTACTTTAGCTTTTTCTCCCGGAATTCGCACCACTTTTTTAACGGTTATAAGTCCGTCAAAAACTTCTGGGATTTCCTGTTCAAATAATTTTTCCAGAAAAACCGGATTGGCACGGGACATGATAATAGCAGGCTTGTTTCCTTTTAGTTCTACACTTTCAATAATACCACGTACGTTATCTCCTTTACGGAAGAAATCTGAAGGTATTTGCTTATCCTTAGGTAGTATAATTTCGTTTCCTTCATCATCCAGTAAAATTACTGCACGGTGACGAATATGGTGTACTTCGGCAGTATATATTTCGCCTTCAAGATCTTTAAATTGCTTGTAAATTATAGTATTGTCGTGCTCGTGGATTTTCGAAATAAGGTTTTGACGTAATGCCAGAATAGAACGGCGTCCCAATTGCATTAGTTTTACCTCTTCCGACACATCTTCTCCTACTTCAAAGTCATCCTCAATTTTACGGGCTTCACTCAATGAAATTTCCTCATTTGGATCTTCCACTTCCCCATCTGCCACTACAATACGGTTTCTCCAAATCTCCAAATCTCCTTTGTCCGGGTTTACGATAATATCAAAATTATCATCACTTCCAAATTTCTTCTTTAAAGCATTTCTAAAAACTTCTTCCAGTATCGCCATAAGCGTTACTCTGTCTATCTGCTTGTCGTCTTTAAATTCAGAAAACGATTCGATTAATGCTAAATTTTCCATGGCATCTCTTAATTAAATTTTATCATCACTTTTGCTTCAACAATATCGTTGTAAGGTACAGTTGCTTCTTTTTTTACGGTTACCTTGCCTTTTCCTACAGGTTTGGGTTCACGAGCTTTCCACTTTAAAGTTATTGCTTCGTCTGTTACATCGGTAAGTTCTCCTTCTATGGTTTCAGTTTCAGTTTTTAACTGAAGGGATCTCCCTATATTTTTTTTGTACTGACGCACCATTGTTAATGGTTCCGATACCCCCGCACTATGAACTTCCAGAGAAAAATCTTCCTCTTCTCTGTCCAGATTGTGCTCTATGGCACGGCTTATATCTATACAGTCCTGTACCGAAACTCCCTCGTCTCCATCAAGGATTACACGTATTTGATTGGCTCCTGTTATGGAAAGATCGATCAAAAAAAGGGAAGGCTTTTCAGCCAGCGCATCGTTCAATAATTTTTCTACTTTTTCCTGCATTGCTCACATTGAATTTTGGCTATAAAAAGAGGGGACTTTTAGTGTCCCCTCTACTTGTTGCGTATCAAATTCGGTGCAAATATACTACAAATTTCAGAATTAAAAAAAGAAAGGTAAACCGATTAATTTTTTGTACCTTAACTGTTAGCTAAACAATCTTAAAATCTATTCCCTTATGAAACGTATCCTCGTACCCACAGATTTTTCAATCCAGGCAGATAATGCCCTTAAAGTGGCTGCCATCATTGCCGAAAAAAATAATGCTGAAATCTACCTAGAACATTCTCTCGACCTGCCTGCAAGTCTTGCAACCAGCGGCCCTGCCAGTGCAAAACCACAATCTATTTACTTTATAAAACTGGCCAATCAGAAATTTGAAGAAGTTCTTAAAAGAGACTACCTGGAAAAAATTGATGTACACGAAGCCATAGGCCACGGCGAAATATACGATGATGTACAACTAACGGTAAAAGATAAAGATATAGACCTTATTGTAATGGGCTCTCACGGGACGAGCGGATTTAAAGAAATGTTTATTGGCAGTAATGCCGAAAAGGTGGTACGCACCTCTGAAATTCCCGTGCTGGTTATTAAAAATGAGCACAACGTTTTTGATATACAAGATTTTGTTTTTGCAACCGATTTTACCGAAGAATGCCGCAAACCGTTTAGCCAGGCACAAAAATTTGCCAGGGCGGTGGGCGCCAAAATGCATTTGTTGTATGTAAATGCGCCAAACGATTTTAAAACCACGTCCGAAATAAACAAGGTTATCAATACCTTTTTAAGCGGCACAAATGCCGAAAACTACACCACCAACATTTATTGTGACACCAGTGTGGAAAAAGGTATCCTTGGTTTTGCAACCGATATTGGAGCACAGCTTATTGGTATGAGCACCCATGGCCGAAAGGGATTATCGCACTTTTTTAATGGTAGTATAAGTGAAGATCTAGTAAACCACTCTCAAATGCCTGTAATTACTTTTAAAATTTAATTGAATTATGGACGTTATGAAAGGCAACAAACCTAATTTTTATATGCAAGTTGCCACCCTGATTACCCTGAGTCTAATACTATCTTGCGGCACCCCACCAAAAGACAAAAACAAAAGTATAATTGGCCCGCCAGTTGAAGACACCACGGTACCCGTTAACATTCCAAAAGATGATTTGCCTGTTATTAACGAACCTAAAATTCCCAATGGAGCGGTTACCGCAAATTTCCTGACCAATAAAAAACCTTTTTATGCGGTAGTTGAAAAAACCGACACCCGCAACGGAAGAACTACCATAGCATTTGAAAATGGCACCGCCCCAAAAATAGTTATTTCCGATGCGTATGGAGCTAGCCTAGAAACCCTTAGATTTGACGAGTTTGACCGTGATCTTTTACTGGTAAAAACAAAGCTGAAAGACCCGGTTTTTACGAAACACTATCTGTACATTTTGCGAAACAACCAGTGGAAACTCGTAGTAAACGGATTCTCTATCCATAAAGATAATAATCCAGAAAGTCTTAAACCTATTATAGTAGATCCCGCCAACCCAAACCATATGAAACGGTTTTACTCCGTTTTTGATTTGGACCAAAACAGCTCCAAAGGGTACACCTGGCGACTGTTATCTGAAAGTGTTCCCATTATGAATAAGTAAAAATTTAAGTGCAAAAGGCTGTTGCTATACACCAAAAGGTTAAGCAGCACCTATTCATTTTAAGCCCTCTTGTCCAGTAACAACACAGGTTTTCTACTCATTTTAGGGAATTGCAAGGCTTCTATACGATCTTGCGTGGTAAACTCTACCCCTGGACTTACACGAAGTTTTGCCCTGAAATGATTTTTTAAAGTGTCTTTAAAGGCTTCTGAAATGTCATCTGAAACCACCTTTAACAAAATCTCATCGGTACCAATTTCATTCTGGGAAAGCTCTACCACAAAACTCCTAATTTGCTGAAAATCCTGTAATACATTATACATTGCCGGCGGATACAATGTGGTTCCCTTATATTTTATCATTTGTTGTTTTCTTCCCACCACAGGTCCTAACCGCTTTGTGTTTCTGCCGCAGGAACATGGTTGAGAGTACGCTTGTAGCATATCCCCGGTTTTAAAACGAACTAACGGCATGGCTTCCACCCCAAGCGTAGTAATTACAAGTTCTCCTATGTTTCCTTCGGAAACAGGCATATTATTTTCATCCAGAATTTCAGCAAAAATAAGTTCTGGGTGAAGATGCCCGCCTTGTTTTATATTGCATTCATTAAACGCGGTCTGCATTTCGGTAGAAGCATACGTTGAAAACAGTTCAATATCCCAGGCTTTTGTAATTTTCTGTCCCAGGGTATTCAACTTAAAATTTTCATCCCGAATAGGCTCTCCAATACAAATAGCTGCGCGTACTGAGGTTTCATTAATTGATATGTTATTTTCTGCAGCAAATGCAACTAGCTTTAGTAAAAAAGAAGGCACACAAATTAAATAGGTAGGTTCAAACTTTAAAATACTATCCCATTGCAGTTCCGGCACTCCGGAGCCCACCCGAATAGTTGAAGCTCCAATTTTCCGAAGCCCTATTACATACGCCAATCCCGCCATAAAACGCCGATCTACAGTGGTCATTAATTGCACAGTATCGTCTTTTGTGATTCCGGAACAGGCAAGCGAAATTGCTTCATTATACGCTAATCTTTGCAGGTCTTTTTCAGTTAATCCAACCGTAACAGGTTCTCCTGCGGTTCCCGAGGTGGTGACATAGTCTATAATATCAAATTTTGAGACACAGAAAAATTCATCATTCTGTTGTTGTAAATCGTCTTTGCCAGTAAACGGCAATTTCTGAAAATCGGCTATTGTTTCTATTAGGGAAACATCAATATTACGAGCAGCAAAAACACGTTTGTAGTAAGGAGATCTTTCTGAAACATAAGCCAATGTTTCTTTGAGCTTTTGCAATTGAAAAGCTTCAATATGTGAATGCGATTTTGCTTCTATTCCGGGGGTTTTCATTTAATTTTTGGGCTTTTTATCTCCTAACCGTCTTGCAGGTCTTAACAGACATGAAAAAAGGAATTCAATTTATTTTAATTTTCGTTTGGTTTTTCGGAGGTACTTTTCCACAAGCTCCACTTCATCCTGCGAAGGTATCTCTTTCTTTAAGGCTTCTGTTAGATTTTCAGCCGCTTTTTCATAGTTTCCAATTTCAAAATAATAACGCCCAACCAGATAATACGCTTTCCAGTACGCTGGATTTAGTGCTATTAATTTTTCAGCATTTAGAGAAGTTTGAAGTTTTTCGGTTTCAATTGTTGCTTCCAGGTCGCCTTCAAGTTTACGATACTTTTCATAATTTTTATAAGCCTCAGTATTTAAAAATGGGGATGCGGGAATTGTTTTATGCTCTACGGAAAGCGAAACAAGTGATGGGTTGTCTTTTCTGTTCTTGAAAATTTCATTTAAATCGTAACACACAAAAGCTCCTAACTGATACGGATTGGCAGAAACCCATACTTTTAACTGGGCGGGTTGAAACACAATCCCATGATGCGCCAACAATTGGTTTAAGGCTTTTTCATTGCCATACCCAATGTCTTTGTTATTTACACCTTCCCTGTTTCTAAGAATTGAAACTGCTTCGGATGGAGTTACTTTTTCTTCAGAATCCAGTAATTCTGTCATTCTATTAAAACGATATGTGGTATGGCTTTCTTCTATGGTTTTTAAATTTCTTCGGTCTTTTTTATAAGCGTCACTTTGAAAGTGGTTTGCGCAAATTAATGCTGAAGAATTTTCAACTTCATACACGCCAAAATTATTAGGAGAAACTTCAATTACTACCGCTTTTCCATCTGAGGCGCTGCCTACCATAATAGCTTCTGAAACAAAAACTTCTCTCTTTTTAGCAATGGCTATAGCTTCATCTATAGTGGAAGCATACTGCAAAATCTCACGTGTTACGATGGAAATAGGCGTTTTAGCGGCCAAAGGAATTTTAGATTTTCCCGCGTTTATGGTTACCGTTAACCCTTGATTGTTCATTCCGGAAACCACCCCAATAAACCCACCCCAGGTTACACTCATAAATTTGTGCCCTTCTTCTGGGTTCATAAATGCGATTATTTTTTCTTCAGCAAAAGCATCCCCAGCATAAAAATCGAAATTGCGACCAATCAATAAATTTCCGTCTTCAGATTTTTCATCCCAAACGGCAAAACTGGTGCACCCTACCAGCATTAAATCCTGTAGCGCATGCCCAATATCATGCGCACCGTGTAAATACAGAGAACGCAAATACGGAGGTGCCAGATCATTAAAATCTGTAGAAGCATATCGGGAAATGCCATAGATTTCGGCTTTATATTCTTCAGAAATGTGCCGATACATATTGCGGTTGTACCATTTTAAAAACGCTGTTAAGAAATTTTGTTGTCCTTCTCCAGGAACCAAACTATTCACTTTGTCCAAAAACACTTTTTCCTGTTTGTAGTAGAGTGCCTGTGTAAGATTTCCATTTGCCAATCCGCGCTCGAAGGGATTTCCCTCTACATACAGCTCCCAAAGGCCATACTTGTTTTTGGTCAAAAAATTATTTCCCTGGGTAAACGTACTATCGTTAACCACTATTTTCTCGGGGATTTCGTTAGTATATTTTGAAACATCCGGACGGTTATTCAGGGATTTTTTGATACCGCAACCCTGTAGCATTCCAAATAACAAAATTCCGGACCACAAAAAAATACTTTTTCTTAGACCCATAAGGATTGGTATGCCCCAAGGCTGCATTTTTTCCTGGTTTTTAGGTTTACGTATCATACTTTTTATTTACATCCCGCAGCACTTTATTCTCTTTATAATCAGTCCATTTCTCACCTTTGACACGGCGCATAATATTTTCGAAATTGCGCATAAAAAGTAAGTTACTAAAAAGTTTAGCGAGGCGCTTCCCGCTTCTTGGAAATGCCCGTAGGGTGATGGAAAAGCCGGCATCTTGGTAGGTAATGTAGTGCCAATACCCACTTGGCATATAGAGTGCGTCCCCGTGATTCATCTGTGCCAGAATTCCTTCTGCATCACGCAGGGCAGGGTATTTTTCAAAATCTGGATGGTCCATATCTATGGTTTCCAGGTTATGAACGGTATAGGGCACTTTGTATAAATACTTTGCCTGATTGGGATGGAAAAGCATCACCTTTTTGGTTCCGTGAAAATGAACGTGCATTAAATCTGCCAGATCCATATCGTAGTGTGCCAACACCTTTCCGCCCTTACTGCCAAAAAACATAACAGGCAGTTTTTTAAAGAACGGCAGCCCAATATCAGGGTAGTCAAAATCCTTAGTGAGCTGTGGCATTTTCTGCAAAACATTGTAAAAAAACATCCGCAAATCTGTGGGACCTTTTTTTAAAATTTCAATGTAATCGTAGAGTTTCATTTCGGCAGCCGGAACCACACTTTTTTTATGCCCTTTTGTAGGTACATTATTATATAAAGGCACTAGTTGATCTCCAGCAAGACCTTGAATGTAATCCAGATTCCATTTCTCATAAGCCGGCCAATCCTTTGTCAGGTTTTTAATAAGTACAGGGCGCTGCGGTTTGTAATAATACTTTACAAAATCTGCTTTGCTTATACTATCTACAACGGTAATAGGGGTTGTTTTTATCTGGCTCATGTATTCATTTTGTTTGTACTTCTAAAAATAAGAAAATGAAACAACAAAGGCTGTATGGTAAACGAAATTACCATAGCCGAAAGTATCCCAACAACTGCAACTGCAGCTATAGACTGTAAAGCCGGATGTTTCGCAAATATAAGAGCGCCCACTCCCAAAATTGTTGTTAGCACCGAAAGCACAATAGACGTTTTATGTGTAGTAAGTAAAGCTTTCTGGTGATGGTTTCTTTTTTGCAGCGCGTTGGTCATAAAAATGCTGTAATCTACCCCCAATCCAAAAATAAATGTGGTCACTATTATATTAAAAATATTAAACTGTAATCCAAAAACGCCCATGATGCCTAAAGTTACAAACCACGTAAGTACAATGGGTACAATTGTTATTAAAGTAAGTTTCCAGTTTCTGTAATACCCCAATAACAAAAGCAAGACCACTCCAAAACTATAAAGAACAAGCGTGCTAAAATCATTTTGTAAGTTTCCTAACAAAGTTTCATTTATTGCTGTACGATCTATAACCTGTATGTTTTTATTGTCTTTAAAAGCTTTTTTCACGTTTTCTAAATCTGCTCCATCAACCTTTACCAACGATGTCACCGTTGTAAATTGATCTTTCGTGGCAATAAAATCATCTATAGCCAGGATGTTCATGGATTTAAATTCTGAAAGTTTTAGGGGCTTAAATTCTTTTTCCAACAACGCATAAAATTGTTGAAACGAGGCAGGTGTAAATCCGCTGGACATACCATTTTCTCTCAGCATTTGTACAACGCTATCGGTTTTAGAATCATCCCAGGTTTGATTCCACTTATCAATTTGTCGTTGTTGTTTATTTTTAGAAGCTACCAGGCTTGCGATAGAATTAAAACTAATAATAGAGTTATTACCTTCTAACTGAAGCAGTTCTTCAAAAACCAGATCGTTTGCCTCTAATGCCTGCTCTATCGAATTTCCGTATGCAGCTACATATAAGGTTTTTGATTGTGTATTTAATAATGTATCCAGCTCCTTTTCAGCATCTAACAAAGAATCGGGTACGTAGTTTAATTCTGAAATATCCTTGTTAAAAACTACTTTATTGTAGGTAAAAATACTCACAAGCAAAGCCAGAAGTATACAACCAATAAGTATTTTACTTTTATGAAAAGGATACTTTGCAAAAGCATCCAACAGCGTTGTTTTTTGCCTGGAATGTGTGGACCCTTTATAGACCTGCGGAATAAATATAAGTGAAAAAACAGCAGCCCCCAGAACGCTTAGTGCAGCAAAAATCCCCAAATCCTGCAATGCTTGTGAATTTATAAAAAGAAGGCATAAAAATGCTAACGCGGTGGTGAGGCTACTCATTAAAATGGGAGACACCACATTCTGAAACAGTTGCTGGGGCGTTTCACCGTTTCGAATATGGGTTAAAATATGCAGCGAATAATCTAGCGTAATCCCAAGTAATACCGATCCAATACCTAAAGAGATGGCCGAAATTTCTCCCCGGAAAAAAGCCAAAAATCCTACAGATACTAATGCTCCAAATAAAGTTGGCACAACCAAAATAATAGGTACAGTTAGTTTCCTGTAAAAAAATATAAATACAAGGAGCAACATAACAAGCGCAAGACCAACCGTAAATTGTATGTCACTTTTAATTTGTTTTGCATTTGCAACGGCAATAAAAGCAGCTCCATAGTAATTTGCTTTTACGCTTACTTTATATTGTTTGTTTAATTGCGATTGTAGTTTGTAGAGGTTGGTAACAAACACTTCATTTTTATCGGTTTCTGAAGTGGCATAAGCGGGTGTTATAAAAAGTAAAAGATGATTATTGTCTTTACTTACCAGATAGCCATTTTCCAGTTTAAAAGCATCACTAATGCCTAATTTTTTAAAATTTTGAATGCCCAATAGCGATAGGCCTAAAGGATCCCGTGCAATTGTTTTTTTTGCCACTAAGCCTGTTGGCGATACCAGGGTGTTATAATTTTGCTTTGTGATGGCAGCAATACTATCTGGGTTCAGTTTTTGAGTGATGGTCTTATAGTCTTTCTCGGTTAGAAAAAGCGGCAGATTTTCATACACAAAATCTAATGTTTCCAGAGCCGTCTCTTCTTGCACATTGCCTTGTACATCTTTTATATATCCTTCAAAATTTTGCTGTAGGCTGTCCAGAAACCGGGTAGCGTAGTTGGTAAGGTTTTCTGTGGTGCCTTTTTCAGATTTTTGAATATGGACTATAATTTTATCTGAAAAATTTGCAGTTTCCAGTACTTTTTGAAGCTGTTCGTTTTCAGTAGAAGTTGGGATTAATTTTGCAATATCTTCTTCAAATTGAATGGTTGAAGCCGCCAGCCCTAAAATTCCAAAAACCACAACCAATCCCGCCCAGAATACAAGCTTCTGTTGCTGCAAAAAATGATGTATTTTCAGAAAAAAACGAATCACACAAGAATTTTTTTAGGTTCAACTAATTTCAATAGCACATAACCCAACAGCCCAAAAACAATCGCACTAGAAACCGAAAACACTACACTTCCCACCAGATAGCTTTCAAGATGTTTTATAGCGTCAAAGTCGGTTAACTCGCTCATTGAAAAAGAAGAGGGTTGTCCCAATACAAAATTTCCAGTACGCACACTAGCCCACAAAACAAAAGGGATGAATGGCGGTAAGCTAATATTACTAAAAGCAAAAGCAATTACCTTATTCAGTCTAAGGAAAATAGCTAAAAAAATAACAATAACAGTATGGAAGCCCCACAACGGAGATAATCCCAAAAACACTCCTAATGCTATAGAAAGAGCTTTCTTTTTTGGAGCATCTTTACTGCCTAAAAAATCTTCTAACAAAAACTTTTTAAACCCTTTTTTTTTTAATCGCCTCCACACATCCCGGGGAACTATGTACACTCCTTTTATGATTAAAAAACCAATTATTAACACTACAATACGGGCAATGTCCATAAAAGGCCTAAAATGCGATACACGGTCCTTAGGGTATAGTACTTTTATGGGTATGTTTTTAACAGGTATCCCACGCCAATGTGCCCTGACAATAACTTCGGTTTCAAATTCAAACTTCTGGGTCCACGTAAGAAACTTAATTTTTTGCAATGCTTTTATAGGGTACAATCTAAATCCAGATTGTGTGTCTGCCAGTTCCAAACCTGTCATAGTGCGCATCCAAAAACCAGACATGCGGTTACCCCTGGCACTACTTGCCAGTACATTGGCCTGGTTCATATTTCTATCACCAATTAAAAAGGCGTCTTTGTGAGTTGTAGCTTCTATTGCCTCTACAAAAACCGGCAGGTCATCTGGAAAATGTTGTCCATCGGTATCAAGGGTTATGGCACGCTCGTAACCTAACTCCAGCGCTTTTTTAAACCCTTTTTTAAGCGCGTTGCCTTTCCCTTTATTTTTGGGTAAATGTATTTGAATAATTTGAGGATACGCCTGTAATAAATCTGTAGTAGCATCGGTAGAGCCATCGTTTATGAGAATAATTTCTCTGGTATACGCAAGCACCCCATCCAGAATTTCGGGAAGTGTTTTCTCATTATTATAGGTAGCCAGCACCACACAGCATTTAAGCTGTTTAAGGCGTTGGGTTATGGTAATTGTAGTATTCAAAAATAAACCATTTTAGCAGAGCTCTCTAAACACAAGGGAACATTGCATTACGGAAACTCCGTTAGCAAAAGTAGTGCTATTTTTAACTTTTAAAGTATTCTCTTCTTGCTGAAATACCAATTGAAAAACCAACACATTGTTTTGAAAAGGATCTACCAGGTTTAAAAATTTAGCCCGGCTTACGTGTTGCATAAAAAAAGTTGTGTTGAAATGTTCTTCTGAAAGCTCTTTAATAATTTGAAACATTGCCACACCAGGCAATACAGGATGGTTTGGAAAGTGGCCTGTATAAATTATATGTGCATCATTGAGCTGAAGCGTCACAGAGAGACTGCTCTCATCAACTAATTTTCGGGATTGGATTTTATAAAAATTGTCTAAATTCAACGTATCAGACTTTTAAAAAAGTAGTAAAACACTCCTTATAATTTAAAGGTGGTGTCTAAAACCTTACTATTTGTTTTTCGGTTACTAAAGGTAATGAGCGTGTAATCTTTATTAGGCTCTATCAGTTTAATTTGAGTTACTTCTCCTGTGTTTTGGGTAAAAGAAAGTTCAAAAGCTGTAGCAAAGCGTTTCATTCTTTTATCCCTTGGCTCAAACGTTACTAAATATCCTTCGTTAGTTTTAAAATATGAAATTTTAAATTCCATTTCGTCAAACATATATCCCTGAATACTGTTAACCATCAAGGTATTAAAACTTCTGAAGAGTTTATTGCTGCTTAATTTTATTTCATCTTTCGTTCCGTCATTATCTACGAGCAATACATCCTCTTTAAAAATTACCTTGTACGCTTTAGGGGTATGGTACTGCCAAAGAATTTTATCCGGAGCCTTAAATACAAGTTTCCCTTCTGAAACAATTGGTTCTGAAAGCATTTCCAAATACTTTAATTGCTTAAAGTCACTTGAAATTGTAGCTGTTTTTCTGGCAGTTTCCTGAACTTTTTCTGTAAATACCCGTTGTTCTTTTTCCGAAAGCACGGTTTGAGCAAAACAAACATTCAAGGACAAGATTGCCACGAGTAAAAAGAGGATTTTACAGCTATTTTTCATGTAGTAAATTATTTACGGAAACAGTTTTGTATCCGGTTTCCTGCAAATATATCAAAGTGTGTTCCAAAACATAAGCAATGTGTTGATGGGTATCGTGTAGCAAGATCAAAGATCCTGGTTTTATACTGCGCTTTATGTGTTTTACAATAGCCCCTCTTGTTCGTACTGGAGACGTATCGAACGGCCGTACATTCCACCCCAAAACTGTATGGCGGGTATGCTCTATTGCTTTTGCCAAATGAGGGGTGGTAACACCGTAGGGCGGTCTAAAAAATGTTGGTTTCTGTTTTAGTATTTTTTCAATGGCAGCATCGGTTCGCTCAATTTCTGAAATCCAGTTTTTAGTACTGCTAAAATCAATAGTATTTTTATGCGAAAAACTGTGGTTGCCTACTATATGTCCGTTTGCAGCGATCTGCGCTACTAATTTGGGATATTTTTCAACATTTTTGCCAATGCAGAAAAAAATCGCTTTTGCGTTATATGTATTCAGTAATTCTAGAACTTTAGGAGTGTAAACCGGATGTGGACCATCATCAAACGTTAAGGCTACAATCTTTTTTTTCTCCCTCTTAGACCCGGTAAAAGATTTCAGAAAAAAATTAAGACTCATAGAAAAAGACCCCACGGCCACCACGAGCAAAAAAAGACCGATGAGGCCATAAAAAAACCACACGGGGAATGCTACAAACAAACTACACCCGATAAGGGCTAGAAATAGCAACACAAATAGAATAATGGCCCTGTTGAACTTCATGTTCTTGAAAGTAAGATAAAACTATGGTTCTCTCCCTTTTCCTGGTTATAAATTAAACAATTTTTATACGGTAATGCTATGGTTTGTTTACAAACCGCACCTGGCTGGCATTGCATTTGAAGCAAGTGACATGCCCACCACACAGCAAAACCCATGCAAGTATAAAAATCTCCTGAGTATTCTTTAAACGGAATTCGCACAATTTCTGCTAAAAATTTATTTGAAACGGTATCGTAATACCCATCATGACCATCGCCTGTAGTTCCAAAAAAGAGGCCGTCAATATCGGAGACCTTTATCTTATTTTCACTTAAAAACTGAAGGAGTTTCGCTTCAATTTCATCTTCGGAAGCTTTTGGAATGGTTTGCATACCCTTCAACAACACATTGCTTTTAGTAGCATCCTGAGTTAGTAAAAAAAACGCAGCTCCTTCTCCATAAGGAACATTTTTATGGTGTGTTTCCTGCTGTTCTTTTAAATGTACGTAATCTACAAATTCGGTTCCCAGTTCGTCTACGCCGCCAACCAAAACCGTTTTGGCACTTCCTTCCTGGAGTGTTAATTGCGCATCGAGTAAAGCACTCTCCAAAGATAAAGAGCCGTGCACGTATGTGTTATTATAAGCCTTGCACTGCAACCCCAGGGCTATTTGCCCGCCTACTGTGTTGTGAGTAGACTGTATAAAAGCTGTAGGAGTTAAAAATGCTTCCTTATTTTCCAGTAATGCATTCAGAAATTTTTCGGTATCCTGCATACACCCCATCCCGCTGCCTGT
>PANU01000037.1 GCA_002707745.1 Flavobacteriaceae bacterium | reverse complement strand
GTGGAATCTTAAATGACCAGGGTATTTTAACGGTAACAAGTACATTGTTATCTGGAAATACAGCGGTAAGAGCTGGTGGTGGTATTGAAGACAATAGTGCCGCAGGCAACACACTTACTTTAGACAGTGTCGATTTTACAGGTAACACAGCAAGTGCTGCCCCAGGAAATGGTGGTGGATTACATATTACAGGTATGGGTGACGCTAATATTATAGGAGGTACAGCAACTGGAAATATAGCAGCTGCCGAAGGTGGTGCCCTATGGAACAGCTTAGGTGTAATGACCGTAGATGGTATGACCATAGATGGAAATGAAGCACAGGGAGCCGACGCCGATAACGGTGGTGGAGGAATCTTCAATAATGGAGGAACCTTAAATATCATCAATACAACATCTATTACAAACAACCTTGCAACTGGAACCAGTGGTTCGGGTGGAGGATTGTTAAGTGTAGACGGAGATGTAACCGTTACTGGAATTACATTTGATGGCAACGCAGCCAATAGAGCAGGTGGTGCTATCGAAATAATAGAAGGTACGTTAACCCTAGATACTTCCTTATTAACCAATAACGATGTAAACGGAACTGCCGGAACTGCTAATCCAGGAAATGGAGGAGCCCTTCATGTAAGTGGAAATGCTGCATCTATAGCTATTACTGAAAGTACCGTAGATGGAAACAGTGCTGCCAACGAAGGTGGTGGATTATGGAATCAGGATGGTTCAACTATGAACGTTCTTACATCTACAGTATCCAGAAATATTGCTGGTGAAGGTGGAGGAATCTACAATAACGATGGTGCTATTACCATTGTAACAAGAAGTACGATTTCAGGAAATGAAGCCATTACAAATGGTGGCGGAATTACTAACGATGGTGCAAGTTTAGACTTAAACGCTGTAACCGTAGCCGATAATACAGCTGCCGGAACCGGTGGTGGCATCCAAAGCAATACCTCTGCTAGTTTAAAGAATACTATTGTAGCATTAAATACCGCAGGAACAGGAATGGACGTAAGTGGAACATTTACCTCCAACGATTATAACCTGATTGGTACAGATGACGAAGGTGCGTTCCCGGAACAAGCCAACGATGTAGAAGAAGCAGATCCAATGTTAGGACCATTACAAAACAATGGTGGAACTACTGAAACACACGAACTATTAATTGGATCTATGGCTTACAATGGCGGTGATCCAGCAGATCAGTTTGACGATCAGATAGGACAGGCCGTATTTGAAGGGATCCGTGACATAGGAGCTTTTGAAGCACAGGACATCTTACTTGCTATAGATGATGTATCCAATAGTGGAAGTGGCATTGTAATATACCCGAACCCATCACAAGGTTTGGCTAACATAGATATTCCACAGACATTTGGAAGTGATATTCGTATAACGGTAATCGAATTAGGTTCAGGAAAAATTGTAAAGGACTTTGCAGCAGGAGCTGGAAACAACCAGGTACAATTTAATGGAATGGCTAATGGCGTTTACATTATACAAATAGTTTCTGAAGCAGCAAGCTCAACCCACAGGTTGATTCTGGCACAGTAAGCTTCAGTAAATAAATAAGTAAGTAAAGCCCCTTCAAGTTTTGGAGGGGCTTTTTCTATACAGATTTTTAGGGAAAGCTTGTTATTTCAATTTTTATATCTTTAGCTAATATAATGTATTATGCATACTGTTTATTTAATATTGCATTATGTGTAATTTTGAATATGTAATATGAAAAATAAATTATTAAATACCCTCTTTTTAATTATATCCTTGTCTTGCTTTGCACAACAATGGGACTCAGACGAATTTATTCGTGCAAACAATTATCAAGAAGTAATTGGAGATATTAACGAAGACGATAAAAGAAAACCCGACGTCTATGCAATGTACCCTGACGGAAAAAAAGGTATTTATACTTTAATAGCTAATGAAACATTAATTCCAAGAAAAGCAATTAAAGAAAATATTAGTGGAACTGTAATACTTAAATATGTTGTTGGGAAAGATGGATATATTACAGATATAGAAGTTGTACAAAGTGTAAGCAAACACTTAGACAAAGCTTCAATTAAAGTTTTAAAATTGATGGAAAGATGGATTCCAGGAAAAGAAAATGGTAAAAATGTAAGAGTTGAATATCGTCAACCTTTCAGATTTAATCTTTAAATTACTTATAGCGATATGTTGAGAAAGCAGTTAGAAAAGGGAATAGATTAATTAAAATGATATATAAATATCTGGAAAAACACTACGCTCAACAACAAACAGAAGTACTAGCTTGTGTATGCTTATTTCTGAAAATCCTCGCAAATTTACATTCTGGAGTGTACCTGCTAAAATAATCAATACACTACGTAACTACTCATTATCGGGACCATTGGTATTAAAATAGAGAAAATCAGGATAATCATTTTTAAAGTAGGTGCTGAAACTTTAAAGATGAATAAAAAAAGAAAAAATGAAAGTAACACTTATTAGTATCCCAGTAAGAGACCAGGAGAAAGCCTTGCATTTTTATACTGAAATATTAGGTTTTTTGAAGAAGAAAGACCTTCCATTGGGAGGTGGAAATCGATGGCTGACCTTAGTTTCGGCAGAATGGCAAGATGGACCAGAATTATTGTTAGAACCGGCACCTAATCATTTTGAACCATGTAAAATTTTTCAGGATGCATTAATGGAAGCAGGGTATCCATACACACAGTTTGATGTTCAAAATGTTGACTCAGAATATGAGAGATTGACAAAACTTGGGGTGGAATTTAGTATGAAACCAACTGAAATGGGGACTGTTAAAGTTGCTGTCTTTGACGATACTTGCGGAAATTACATACAACTGGTTGAAGAATTATAAAATACCACTGTTAACCATGTTATATGCTTGTAGCACCTAATAACAGAGGTTCCCGCTACATTTCTACCAGAAAAATTTAATGAAATATTGAACCTAGATTGGTGTATAAAAAAAATCCGCAGTTCCTAAAAACTGCGGATTTTATATTTTTACTGTCAACTGTCAACTGTCAACTGTCAACTGTCAACTGTCAACTGTCAACTGTCAAGTCCTAAAGGTGGATCACTTCCCCGTACGCATCGGCCACAGCTTCCATAACTGCTTCACTCATGGTTGGGTGAGGATGCACGGTTTTTAATACTTCGTGTCCTGTGGTTTCCAGTTTTCTTCCCAATACTGCTTCAGCAATCATATCGGTTACACCGGCCCCAATCATATGGCAGCCTAACCATTCGCCGTATTTGGCATCAAAAATTACTTTAACAAAGCCGTCTTTAGTTCCTGCAGCACTAGCTTTTCCACTTGCTGAGAAGGGAAACTTACCAATTTTTAGTTCGTATCCGGCTTCTTTAGCTTGCTTTTCGGTCATTCCAACGCTGGCAATTTCAGGAGTTGCGTAGGTACATCCCGGGATATTTCCGTAGTCCATTGCTTCCACGTGCATGCCTGCAATTTTTTCAACACACGTAATTCCTTCCGCAGAAGCTACATGCGCTAACGCTTGTCCGGGAACTACATCACCAATGGCATAATACCCTGGAATGTTAGTCTGGTACCAGTCGTTAACCATTATTTTACCTTTATCGGTTACAATACCTACATCTTCCAGACCAATTTTTTCAATATTTGCAGTAATTCCAACTGCTGAAAGCACTACTTCGGCTTCTAAGGTTTCTTCTCCTTTTTTGGTTTTAACGGTAGCTTTTACAGTTTTTCCAGAGGTGTCTACTTTTTCTACCGATGCGTTTGTCATTACCTTAATCCCTGCCTTTTTAAAGGAGCGTTCAAATTGTTTCGAAACATCATCATCTTCCAGGGGAACAAGAGTTGGTAAAAACTCAACAATGGTAACATCGGTTCCCATAGCGTTGTAAAAGTGTGCAAACTCTACCCCAATGGCACCACTACCCACAACAATCATGGATTTTGGTTGTTTTTCCAGTGACATTGCTTCCCGATAGCCAATTACTTTTTTACCATCCTGTGGGAGGTTAGGCAATTCTCTTGAGCGTGCTCCTGTGGCAATTATAATATGGTCTGCGCTATATTCTTTTCCATCAACGTCTATTTTTTTACCTGGTTTTAGCTTTCCAAAGCCTTCAATAACGTCAATTTTGTTCTTTTTCATTAAGAACTGAACGCCTTTACTCATACCATCGGCTACGCCACGGCTACGTTCAACTACTTTGGTAAAATTTTTATCGGCTCCTTTTACAGTGAGTCCGTAATCTTCGGCGTGATTCAAATAATCAAAAACTTGTGCACTTTTCAGCAGGGCTTTTGTTGGGATGCACCCCCAATTTAGGCATACACCGCCCAAACTCTCTTTTTCAATTACAGCAGTTTTAAAACCTAATTGTGATGCGCGAATGGCTGCCACATACCCTCCAGGGCCACTTCCAAGAACAATGATATCGTATTTACTCATAAAACTTTTTTTCAGATTAAAGTAAGAGTTCAAATTTACAAAATGCTAGAAGAAAAAAAGCAAATTCCAAAAAGCAAATTCCAAATCCCAAAAATTAGATTCCAAAAGTAAAAATAAACACGATTAATCGCTCTTTCCCTTAGCATTTATAGTGGTTGATGAAAAAAGAAATAATAGTTTTGGGTTAATGGGAAGGTGGATTTTAGTGTATCGAGATTAAAAAAAGGGATAGATTTTATTTCACTAAAACCCCGAAGGGTTCCTCGCCAACCATGAAATCCCAAACTCCTTTAATCTGGAGTTTGGGATTTTACTATTTTGGATTTTGATAAAAATTACTCTTTTTCCAGATCTACGGAAAGGGAGTTCACGCAATAGCGTTGTCCTGTTTGGGTAGGACCATCATTAAATACGTGCCCTAAATGGCTTCCACAGGTAGCGCACAAAATTTCGGTACGCTGCATCCCAAGACTGTTGTCTTTTATATATTCCACCGCGCCATCTATGCTCTCGTCGAAACTGGGCCATCCGCAGCCACTATCAAATTTGCTGTTACTTTTAAATAACGGCGTGTTGCAGGCTCCACAAGTATAGGTTCCTTTTTCTGCGGTGAGGTTGTACTTTCCTGTAAAGGGACGTTCCGTTCCTTTTTCACGAAGAATTCTATAGCGTTCCGGGCCTAATTCCTTAAGCCATTGCGCTTCTGTTTTAGAAATGGGATAGTTACTCAATGGTAGGAAGTTTTTCACCTTTCGGTATAAATTCTAACGCCACACCATTTATACAATGGCGTTTACCGGTAGTGTCCTGCGGTCCATCATTAAAAACGTGCCCAAGGTGCCCGCCACAGGTGGCACAATGTTCCTCAACACGGCTATATCCTAATTTGTTATCGGTTGCAAAAGCTACATTGCCTTCAATCTCCCGATCAAAACTGGGCCATCCGGTACCGCTATCAAATTTATGTTCACTTTCAAAAACAGGGGTGTTACAAGCTGCACATATATAAGTGCCTGGTTCGTAAATTTTATTTAACGGAGAAGAACCGGCACGCTCTGTACCTTCTTCACGAAGCACATAATATTCCATTTCTGAAAGTTCTGCTTTCCATTCATCTTCCGTTTTTGAAATTTTGAAAGATTGTTCTTGGTTTTGTTTTTTCTCTTCTTTGTTTTCTTGTGCCGGACTTTTACAGCTAAACAGTGTTAGTACAGCAAGTAATATGGTGATTTTTTTCATTTTTTTTTAATTTCCTAAGGTTGTTATATTTGAAGAATCTAACTGAAGACCTTCCAGTAATTGCTCCATAGACATTGTATCTGTGGCAAATTCTGAAGGTACTACTGCAACTCTAAAAATTTGGTCGGTTGTAAAATCCAAACCTAACGTAGAAACATCAAAATTTCCATCAATTAAAAACTGAACATCAAAAAAAGTATGATTAAAGTTATATTGAAATACATCTCCGGTATCATCAGCAAAGAACTCGCTATACGGTAGTTGTGTCCAGACATCGGCTGGTGGGTTAAAGTTGTTGTCTTGTCCGGTTAATCTATATACCAATATAGCATCGCTTTCAAATACTTCTACGTTACCCGGGAAAGCAATAATTGGAGAAACCAGTGCATCTTGTCCTGGATCGTAGAAGAGATCTGTGTTTATTTCAAAAACCTGTCCTAATATATTAATGCCCGGTTCTCCTTGTGGTCCCGGAGGTCCTGGATCGCCCTCACAAGCTATAAAGAAGAATGAAACAGAAACCGCTAAAAATAAAAGTGCTTTTTTCATGTGAAATTATTTTTTTGTTAATTGAAGATAGCCTGTCCCAAAATACAATATCTTCAGATAAAATTTTATCCTACGGGACAATTAGGTTAGTACGTTTATTAGCTTTAAAACAAAAGTCGTTCCAATTTTAGTACTATGCTAAGGGTTTAATAACTTTTTTTTAAGAGCTCCCTTTATCTAGAAATTGTATCTTTAAAATTATTAAATCACTATAACCATGAAATATAAAACAATTTTTTCCATAGCATTGGTAGCAGCATTAGTTGTTGCTTGTGCTACCAACCCTTTTACAGGTAAAAGAACACTGGCACTAGTCCCTAACAATCAAATTTTTCCGATGGCATTTCAGCAATACGATCAATTTTTAAATGAAAATAAAGTTGTAAGAGGTACTGCCGATGCTAGAATGATTACAAATGTAGGACAGAAAATAGCGACAGCTTCTGAGCGTTATTTAAATGCAAACGGATATACAGGATATTTAAACGAGTACCAATGGGAGTATAATTTGGTTGAGGATCCCGCGGCCAATGCTTGGTGTATGCCTGGAGGAAAAATTGTATTTTACACAGGTATCTTACCAATTACCCAAGGAGAAGCCGGTGTTGCAGCAGTAATGGGACATGAAGTTGCGCACGCTTTGGCAAATCACGGACAACAAAGAATGAGTGCTGGTCAGCTTAACCAATTGGCTGCGGTTGGAGTTAGTGTAGCTTCGGCTAGTTCTGAAAACGCAGCAATTTATAACCAAGCATATGGTCTGGCTTCTAACGTAGGGGTTATGTTACCTTTTAGCAGAAGTCATGAAAGCGAAGCAGATAAAATAGGATTAACACTTATGGCTATTGCAGGGTACGATCCAATTGAAGCTGCCGATCTTTGGAGAAGAATGCAAGCCAATGCAGGAGGTAATGCCCCGCCAGAATTTTTGAGTACTCACCCTTCCAGCAATACAAGAATTAATAACATTACATCCTGGGCTGCAGGAGCTAAAGCTGAGGCTCGAAAGTTTGGAGTGACGTCCTTCAAAAAATAATACTTTACTACCTGTAATTTTCTGATATTTTAAAGCTGTCAATACATTTTTGGCAGCTTTTTTAGTTTTATAAAAACTTTTAATTTCTACTTAATAACTGTAAAAGAGGGCTAATTAACTTTGAGAGGCGATTGGTTATTTTTGTTTTGCGGTTAGTATTAAAAAAGATGTATTTCCTTTATAAAGCATGTGTTTTATGAGAAGAATTTTAATTGGAAAACGTACTAATTTTATTTAAAGGATAAAAAAATGTTTTTTACAGTCCGTTTTTTGAAAGATTAATGGCAATCTTGCATTTTTTTTATTACTTTGCTGAAAATTTTTAGATTTACCCTAAATATTCACAATTTCATTTAACCTAAATTTATTCTTTATGAAAAAAGTTTCCTTTGGAACTTTAGCAGTTATGTTTTGCCTTTTTTCTTTACAAACCAGAGCGCAAAAAGCTGAAGATCAAGTTGTAAGATCATTAACTCATTTAATGGAAAACAACAAATTACTCAATGACGATGCGCAGTGGGTAATAACCGACCAAAGCACCAGTTCTATAAGTGGTGTAACCCATATATATTACCGTCAGGTAGTGAATGGATATGAAGTATACGGAACAGAATCTGGTGTCCATACATTGGCAGATGGCAGCATAATCGCTGCCAGTAATAAGTTTCTGGCAAACGCTGCAAGTCGAAGTGCAAGTGCAAGTCCGTCATTAACTGCAGTTCAGGCTGTTGAAGCTGCTGCTAACCAATTAGGGTATACCATTACGGAAGGAATTACCGTACTAAGTTCTAAAAGTAGCCAAAGTCAAAATGCAATTTTATCGCGTGGTGGTATTTCACTAAGCGACATACCAGCCAGTCTAGTTTATCAGGCCAATGAATCTGGTCAATTAGTACTATCCTGGGATCTTTCCATACAAGAGCTTGCTGGTGAAAACTGGTGGAGTGTGCGTGTAGATGCATCCTCCGGGACTATTGTAGATAAAAATAATTGGGTTGTAAGTTGCAACCTTGAGCATGACCATAGCAGTCATGACAATACCTCAACTGCATCTACAGACCATAACCGAAATTTATTCGACATTACTAATTATTGTGAACTAGAGACAAATGGAGCCTTACCTCCAAACAGCTACGAAGTAATTGCACTACCAAACGAAAGTCCATATTACAGTAGCCGAACCATTGAAACAAACCCGGCAGATGCTATTGCCTCTCCTTTTGGATGGCACGATACCAACGGTGTTGCTGGTGCCGAGTTTACTGTTACCAGAGGAAATAATGTAGATGCCTATGAAGATGGTAATAATCCAGGATTTCAGCCAGATGGAGGCGCTACTTTAGATTTTACTGGACCAGGTTTTCCGTTTAATCAGAATTATAGTTTAGCAAATCAATATGAAGCTGCTGCTATTACCAATCTTTTTTATTGGAATAATATCATTCATGATTTGTTTTTTCAATATGGGTTTGATGAAGAAGCCGGAAACTTTCAGGAAACCAACTACAGTGGAGTGGGTGCAGGAAGCGATTCTGTAAATGCCGAAGCACAAGATGGATCCGGAACTTGTAATGCAAACTTTGGTACTCCACCAGATGGAGAAAACCCAAGGATGCAAATGTATATTTGTGGCGATAAAGACGGCGATTTTGATAACTTAGTTATTGTTCACGAATACGGTCATGGAGTTTCAAACAGATTAACAGGTGGTCCAGGAAACACAGGGTGTCTGGGCGGTCAGGAACAAATGGGAGAAGGATGGAGCGACTATTTAGGAGCAATTATGACCATACAGCCAGGTGATACTGGGGAAACACCAAGACCTGTTGGAACTTACCTTACGGGACAGGGACCAAACGGACCTGGATTTAGAAATTTTCCTTATTCTACAGACCTGGCCGTAAATCCGCATACGTATGACGATATTAAAACAGTAGCAGTACCTCACGGTGTGGGATCTGTATGGGCTGTGATGCTTTGGGAACTTACCTGGGGTTTAATTGAAGAACACGGGATGGGTAATGATATTTATAACTTTACAGGAAATGTAAATGTAGATGGTGGAAATGTTCAAGCTCTTGCACTGGTAATGGAAGGAATGAAATTACAACCATGTGGTCCTGGTTTTGTAGATGGTAGAGACGCTATTTTAGCAGCAGATATAGCAATTTATGGAGGTGCAAACGAATGTATTATATGGGATGCTTTTGCCAAAAGAGGCTTGGGTTTAAGTGCAGACCAAGGATCTTCTGCAAGTAGAAGTGATGGAACTGAAGCTTTTGATACACCTTCGGGAACAGCTGCTTTTGTAGCACCTAACGACGTTTGTGAAGGAAGCCCGGAACTAACTGGTTTAAGTGGAGGTACTCCTTTTGGAGGAGTATATTCTGGACCAGGAGTTACCGATGATGGAAATGGAAACACCTATTCTTTTAACCCAACTGCTGCTGGTGCTGGAGTTCATACTATTTCTTACGAAGTACAGGATGGAAATTGTTCACTTGCCTCCATAGATTCAGATCAGATTGAAGTGATTTCAGTTGGTGCTGGTCCGGCTACAACCGATGATAGTATTATTTGTGGTGAAGAAGATGCAACGGTAACTGCGACTCCTGGAGATCCAACAAATGTAATTTACTGGTACGATGCTCCAACAGGAGGCAATTTGCTGTTTGAAGGAGACTCATACACTTTTAGCCCAACCATGACAACATCTGTGTATGCACAGGAACGACCAGCAGGTCCTGCCTCTAAATTGGTTGTTTCTGAACTTACTTTTGAAACACCAGATAGACTAGAAATACAAAATGTAGGTGATGCTTTTAACTATAGTGGCTATACAGTTGCTGTAAGTGACGAACCCTATACAAATATTAACACAGTTAACCCGGTTACACAATCCTTAGGGAATATGGGCGCTAACTCTGTAGAAACCTGGAGCGATGAACCAGGTAATGCCGATTATTGGGGCGAAAACATCTGGTGGGGTAACACCGGAAACGGATGGGTAGTTATTATTGACGATGCTGGTAATGTTGTAGATTCTATTTTCTGGAATCTTTCTGAAGAAGATATAGCAGACTTTGATGTAACGATTAATGGCTTCAATATTACTGCAGAGGACCTCGACCTTATTGGTGATGGTGCAACACTTACCGGAGAATGCTTTAATTCGTGGAGAAGAGTAGGTGATACCGATATGGGATCAGATTTTCCAGATAACTGTTTGGCTTCAGATTTCGGAACACCAAATACCGATATTGGAGATGTTTCAGGATTCTTAGGTTGCTTAAACCTGCGTTCAGAAGCATTAGTTATTGTAGGAGATGATACTATAGATCCTATTGTTACTTGCCCGGAAGATGAAATTGTAGTAGTAGCTGCTGGAGCGCTTCATACGCTTCCGGATTATGTGCCAACAATTACAGCATCCGATAACTGTACCGTAACACCAGCTGTAGTACAAAGCCCAGTTGCCGGAACCCAGGTTGGACTTGGAGACACCGAGGTAACTATAACAGTTACAGATGAAGCTGGAAACGAAGCCGATTGTACTTTTACAGTTACCGTACAAGAAGAAGGAACCTTTGGTGTAGAAGATACTATGCTGGAAAAAGGAATTGTACTATTCCCAAATCCTACCAATGGGGACATTACGCTTAGTAATAACACCAGTTTGATATTAATTTCAGCAATAATTACAGACGTAAACGGAAGAATAATTAATACTTACGACCTTTCCGGTTCTGAAACAAATACAACGCTTTCATTAGAAACAATGGCAACAGGTCTTTACTTTGTAAAGATTACTTCAGAAGATGCCAGTATTGTGAAGCGTATTGTAAAAAAGTAATTTTATAGTATATAACTGAAATACTAAAACCCTGGTTATGTATAATAGCCAGGGTTTTACTTTGGTATCCTTTTTGAATAGTATAACATATAGTGTACTGAAACATAAAGTAAACACCTGCAGTAACAGTGTCCCTAAAAAGAAACAGTACCATATAAAAAGCCTCTTGATATAGCTTCAAGAGGCTCTTTATTTTTTATAAAATATAAATTATTGTATAATTCCACCGCAACTTACACGCGCTCCAGCATCTCCAGAAGGTTGAGATGTAAAATCGTCTACTCCCTGATGCACAATGATAGCTTTTCCAAGAATATCTTTTTTCTCATCATTGCACCCTATACACCATAAATCTGTAGTTATAGTTACCATGCCTTCTCCTTGCTCATTCGCTTCAAAGTTACCTATGTCGCCTCGGTGAAAGCCTTCAGCATCTCCCCACTTACCGTGATCTTCAAATGTTGGATTCCAATGTCCTCCAGAAGATTTTCCGTCCGGAGAAGAACAATCTGCCGTTTCATGAATGTGAATAGCGTGTGTTCCGGGAGTAAGCCCTAAAATTCTCGCATTCATTGTAACAGCGCCATTATCTTCCCTAAAGGCTACTTTTCCACTGGCTTCACTGTCGCTTTTAGGCTCCAGCATTAGAGTTACAGTTTTGGTTGGCATGCTTTTATTTTCATCTTCTGTTACCATTTCAGTTTTTTCTACCTCCATTTCTGTTGAAGCATCCTCTTTATCTTTCTTATCGTCTTTACAGCTAACCATCCCTGCAATGGCCAGACTAAGACATACTAATTGTACTTTTTTCATGTGTAAATATTTATTATTAGTTTTTATGATGTGGTTATATCTTTTAAAAGTACAATCAAACTCACATAACAACAAATTTTTAAAATAATCTTAACGCTCAGTTTTTACTAATTCTTTTGGATTTGTATGTCCCATTTTTAAATTTTCACAAATTAATAAGGCACGATCTACACGTGTTTGTATGTTTTTAATACGAATAATATAATAAATGAGACTCCGTTTCTTCCCATCGGTTAACTTTTTGAAAAGTTCAAAAGCTTCTCTGTCTGTTTCCAGTACAGTACTAAATTCTTCTGGTATTGCTACACCATATTTGGTGGTGTCTTCTATAATTTGAAGTTTGAAAAAATCTGAAGAAGTAACTCCAAGCTCTTTTTGATAGCGTTTCCCGAAACTAATTAAAACATGATTTGCTCGCTGATGTAATTTTCCGTGAAATGAAATTGACTCTTGTTTGTAAAAAGCATTGAAAGCTACCCGCGAATGCCCTTTTTTTAAGAAAAGAGCAGCTTCTTCTGAAGGTATAACAACACTGTGCGTTCCAGTGATGGTTACTTCAAATAGTTGGGAGCGTAGCACTTTATGATATAAGTTTTGTTAGTATTTGGGTTTCACTATGCAAGGTTTTATGGACCGGGCACTTGTCGGCTATCTGTAAAAGTCTTTTTAATTGTTTTTCATCCAGATTTCCTTCAAATTTTATTTCTCGTACAAAGGTGTCAATTTTTGTATTTTCATCTTCACAATTTTCACAGTCTGTTGCATGTTGTTTGTTGTAGCTTATATCTACCTGAACATTTTGTACATCCCATTTTTTTCGTTTCGCATACATTTGAATAGTCATTGCAGTACAGGCTGCCAATCCTGAGGATACTAGTTCATAAGGAGTGGGGCCGTAGTCTTTTCCGCCAAAGGAAGTTGGCTCATCTGCGGTGAGGTAGTGCTTTCCTAATTTCAGATCTGTTGTAAAGCCATCGGTATTTGTGAGACTGGCTGCAACCTCATGTGTTGACGAAATCTGCTCCGTCTCAGGAATAGTAACATACCGGGATGACCATCCCGCAATGACATTTCCGGTATATATAGAGTCTTCTTTATGGGACAATAAATGGTCCGCTCCATCTAAAGAAACAAAGCTTTTGGGATGATGAGCAGCGGTATAAATTTCTTCAGCATTATTTACTGAAACGATTGCATCCTGTGGTGAGTGAAGAATTAAAAGTGCTTTTTTAAGATTGCCAACTACGTCTTTTATGGGTTGTTTTTTAAGATCATCCAGAAAATGTTTTTTTATGGTAAACGGTCTTCCACTTAAGTTTACCTGTGCTTTGCCTTCGCGTTCAATCTTAGCAATATCCTGTTCTATATGGTGTTTTACGTGCTCAGGATCGCTGGGCGAATTAATGGTTGCGAGGGCTTTAACGCTTGCTAATTTAGCAGCTGCCATAATAACTGCTGTTCCTCCCAAAGAGTGACCAATAAGCAGGGTAGGGGCTTTGTATTCTTTTTCAAGAAATTGGGCCGCTGCAAGCAGGTCTTCTACATTTCCGCTAAAGTTGGTGTTTTCAAAATCGCCTTCACTTTCTCCCAAGCCTGTAAAATCGAATCGCAATACGCCAAAACCTGCTGCTGTTAATGCTCTGCTCACATTTTTTACGGCCAACAGATTTTTGGTACACGTAAAACAATGTGCAAAAATGGCAAAATTGTGCGGTTGTTGATCGGCAGGAAGTTCCAGTCTGCCCGCCAACATTAGGTCTTCTTGATTTTGAAAATTTACTTTGTGAAGATTCATAAAAAATATACTTAACGTATAAATATACGGGATTAAATGTTTTAGGCATAAAAAAGTGGGCCATAGACCCACTTAATTGTACTTATATAGTTTGTTTTATTATTATTCGCCTAAGTGTTTTTTGTAAAATTTAAAAGCTTCGGCAGCAACATCTCTTCCTAATTTTAATCCAGCAACATTGTCGGCTTGTATATGATAACCTCCCAAAACTCTGGATTGTCCGGCCATTTCAGCTGTTTCAGTAAAGGTAGGAAAATGTATGGTTACTTTCTCGCCTAGGTTGTCTGGTTCTGTTAAGCTTCCTGGAATTAACTCTACGGATTCGCCAAATTCATCACTTCCGGTAAACAACCGAAGTGCTTCTGCACACCCACCACTTATAGTGCTGTGGCCCGATGTATAGCTAGGAAAGGGAGGGCACAAAAAGGTGTCTGGCGAATAAGGTCTCCATTGGTTTCCTTTCATTTCAATCATCCCTTTACCCGGACCACCCCACGCTTTAATTTTTTGTTCGTCATAATATTTATGTACTAAGGCAAAAGGACGTGCAAAATCATAGTGCATTTTACTGTCCCAGGAAGCGATAAATGCATCCATTGCAACTATCTGGTTTAAGAAGTACATTTTTACATCCTGATCCAAATTATGATTATCGCGACGTGAAACATCCTGTGCAAATTTAAGCCAATGTCCGGCTTGCTGTACAGACTGCGGACCGTCTCTCATAAATTCAACCAATGCTTTTTCTTCGTTTGTTAGATTGGCTTGTAATTCAATTACTTCTTTAACTTCTTCTTCCAATTGTTTTGAGCCAATCATAGGTGGAGGTCCTGGTCTAAACTGATCTCCAGATTTTAAGGCAATTGGCTCTACTTCTCCCCAGTATGGTGTAAGACACTCTGGTGCAAAGCGTCCACCTTTTCCATCGGCAAAATATTTTGGCTGCCAGCGGTTTGGGTCTACATTATTTTCAACATCATTTACGGGTTTGTAGTTTACATAATTATGGTAAGGCTTCCCGTTAGAATCTCCTATATCCCCATATTGATTAGAACCATCATGTCTTCTTTTCTCCAGAAGGGATTTAGCGGCAAGATTTCCAATACCTTCAGGTGTTGTTGGATCTAAACTTTCATTAGATGGGTCTAACCCTAATTCTTTCATGAATTCTGTAAAGAGCGGTTTATCTGTAAAGTAATACTCATTCATAGTACGATAAGCCGCATAGCTGATGGCTATTTCTTTATTTCTTAACGTTTGTTCTTCTGAAGGTCTTCTTTCTACCCCGTCAAGATAAACAGGAATAGCAGTAGCATCATATCTTGACCAGGCATCAAAAACAGAAGTGAAGATCAGGCCCAAAAAACGTGAGGTAATCGTAGGGCGTGGCTTAAATTTCTCGGTATCATTGGCAGTTGCAGTAATCGCCATTTTACCCCATTTATAAGCAACATTATCAACCCCTGTTGGTTCGTTTATTTCATTTTCTGAAACTGCAGCAGTTTCAGTTAATTTATCTTTACAGCAAATTAATGCTACACAGATAAAACTTAACATAATAATTTTTTTCATAAGGACCTATTTAATGATAAGTACAATTTTATGAAAATTTTAGGTATTTTAACTAATGCTTTGTTAAAATATTATTCAGTTTTTGTTGATTTTGAAAAGTCTGGAGTAAATGTAAGTTGTAATAGCAGACGATCAAAATCTGGCCCGTCCAAATGGATTTTTTGATACCCGACTCTGCAATTTATTAATTTGCTGAATTTATAGCCTAAACCTATACCTAACCAATTTTGAGCAAAAGTAGGCTCATCTCCTACATTTAACCACATTTCATTATATACATCTGCACTCCACACGTCTAAAAAAGGGAACGTAAATTTTGCCATGTATCGAAACCAATGGCGCGTGTCTGTTTCTCCATTTGTGACTATAAATCTATTTTCTAAACGTGCTCTATGGTCAATCTTTGTTTTCCCAATATTGTGATCCAGATAAATATCTTCAACAATGCGGTGTTCGTCAAATGAAGGAGGTGTGTCTGACAGGTATGAGAAATCATTTCTGAAATAGGCATATCCAATACCAGCGGAGAGCCCTTTCATAATTCGGTATTTGGCGCCTGTTCTTATTTTAAATTGCTGAATTTCTGAAGTCAATTCAAAAAACCGAAGCTGGCTTTGTAACTGAACACTCAGTTTTTCAGTTATCTTACTATTAGAAGCCAGGATATACCAGGCTCCCAATTCATCACTTGGGGCGGTTTGGGCGTTAGTGTTTACTGTGAACGAAAAGAGCAGGACGCTTGCTATAAACGTGGTGTATCTCATAATTTTTTATTTTATTTCTTCTCCTTTAATTTTTTTACTGTCTGGAGTATTCAGGTTATTACCTTTTAAGTATTGATCCAGGAACTCCTTAATTTTTCCGTACGCTTCCATCTGGTTTTCTTTTTTTACAAAGCCGTATTATTAAGTATCCCTGCAAGTACTAATAAAATCAGTTTTTTCATGTGTGCTGTTGGTTTCGTTATTCAAATTTTATAGGTTGTGTCTCTTTAAATGGAGCTAATTCTATAGTTTCAATTTTAGCCCGGTACGCTGGCCATTCTGTTGTAAAGAAATTATTGGTTTTTTCTAAAGCGGAAACCAGTTCATCTTTTGCCTGTTGGATTAAAATACGTTCGGTTTTGGTTAGTCCCGCAGGTCGGCTGCCGCTATACCAGCTTGCCTGACCAATACGTTGCATTACAGTTAACTCTGGATTACGGGTAATTCCCTGGCGTTTGTCTACCGTTCCAAGATACAGTGCAACCAGAGAATCTAATTGTTTGGTTACAGTTTTTGTTAATTTAAGTTCCTCTTTATATTTTTTCTTATCCTCTTCTTTTAGTCTTTTGCTGAAATTTTCTGCAGCGTTTTTACTTTCTACCAATTGTTTAACAGCATCGGCAGCGGTTTGTGTCATTTTTTGAATTTCCTTTGAAGCTGTATAGCTATCGATAATAGCTTGTTGTGAAATTTCTAGACGCGGATCGCTTTCAACATTAATAGTGGTTGAAGTAGTATTGCCATCATACTCCAATGTTATGGAATACGTTCCTGGTTTTACCTGTGTACCTCCTGGTTCGTTTTTACGTTCTCGAAGCGTACGGGATGGGCGATCCCCGCCCGCTTCATCCATCCTCCAGCGCCAGGTATAAAACCCTGTGCTGTCTGGTGCTTTTGTTTTAAGGGTTCGAATTAATCGGGCACCATCGTAAATTTTCATATAAATTGAATCCTTGCTCGGTTTTCCCTCTTCTATTTCGGTAGCAGTATCCTCTTCAGAATCTGTATCTTCTTTACTTTCTTCTTCAGGTTCTGTAGAAGGTTTTTTCTTGAAATAGTACGTTATCCTGGCTCCGCTGGCTCTGTTTTCACCATTGTAGGTTGCATCTCCTCCAAATCGGCTCCCGGTGGGTTGCTGGTAGGAGGCCTGGTAAGCGGTTGGCGGATTAAAAACCTTTAAGTTTTCATTTAGTATCGATTTGTTTTTGGCCAGTTCCCGAAGTGGTTTTATATCGTCCAAAACCCAGGCAGCACGCCCAAATGTGCCAATTACCAAATCATCTTCCCGTTCCTGAATTACCAAATCTTTTACTGAAACGGTTGGGAATCCGTGTGTCCATTTCATCCAATCGCTACCTGCATTGATAGAAACATACAAGCCATCATCGGTCCCCAGAAATAACAGGTTTTTCTCTTTGGGATCTTCTACAATACTCAACGTATAACTTTCCGTATCATTTTCAGCTACAATCCTATTCCAGGTTTTTCCGTAGTTGGTGGTTCTATAAGCATAAGGGGTGTAATTAAATCTTCGGTAATCATTTGCTACAAGTAACGCTTCTCCTTTATTCTTATTACTAGCTTTTATTTGTACAATCCAGCTTCCTTTAGGTAAACCAGGAATGTTTTCTGAAACATCGGTCCAGCTTTGTCCTCCGTTCTGAGTATAATGAACCCGTCCGTCATCACTTCCTGTCCACAGCATATTTCGCTCCAGGGGAGAAGGTTCTATCACTAAAATTGTTGTGTGGTTTTCAGCACCGGTAGCATCCATAGTTAAACCACCACTTTCGGCTTGCTTTTGTTTTTCAGGGTCGTTCGTAGTGAGGTCGGGTGAAATAATTTCCCAGGTTAAACCTTTATCGGTAGATTTATGTACAAATTGACTTCCGAAGTAAATAGTACTGTTATCGAAAGGATCAATATGTATGGCGCTGTTCCAGTTAAAGCGTAAAAAGACATCAGGATCTGGATGAGTTGGTTTTACAGTATAATTATTACCGGTTATATGGTCGTACCTACTTACAAATCCTTGCTGACTCATACTCCAGCCATAGCGGCTGTCGTCACGGTCTGGGACAACATCAAAACCATCACCAAAGCTTATTTCCTGCCAGTAACTATTTCTAATTCCCTGATCTTTCCAGACATAGGCGGGACCTCTCCAGCTACCGTTGTCCTGCATTCCGCCATACACATTGTATGGAAATTCGTTATCGACATTAATATGATAAAACTGGGCTACGGGTAAATTACCTACAAAACGCCAGGATTTGCCCCCGTCATGGGTAATATTCATTCCGCCATCATTACCATCCATCATAAAACTACCGTCGTTAGGGTGAATCCACCAGGCGTGATGGTCTGGGTGCACCCCATTGTCTACACCGTATGCGGGCATTAACTCTGTGAAATTTTTCCCGCTATCTTCAGAAACATTTACATAAGTAAATACAGAATACACTCTGTTTTCATTCTGCGGGTCTACAAAAATATCGCTGTAGTAAAACGGCCGGTTCCCAATGTCACTCTTATCATTAATTTTTTTCCAGTTAAAACCCCCATCTTCAGATTTATACAGGGCATTTTTTTTGGCTTCAACCAGGGCGTATACAATATTTGGTTTACTTGGAGCTATGGCGAGCCCTATACGTCCTAATTCTCCTTTTGGCAATCCGTCTGCTTCGGTTCGCTCTTCCCAGGTTTCACCTCCATTGTGTGTAATAAAAAGACCGGATCCTTCGCCACCAGACTTAAAAAACCACGGGTCGCGTTTGTGCTCCCACATGGCAACTATAATCTTGTTTGGATTGGTAGGATCCATCACCATATCTGCCACGCCTGTTTTTTCGTTTTGAAAGAGTATTTTTTTCCAGGTTTTGCCTCCGTCGGTAGTTTTAAAAACACCCCGCTCCGGATGTACACCCCACGGAGAGCCAATAGCGCCTATGTATACTATATTAGGATTTGTAGGATCTATCAATATTTTATGGATATGGCGGGTATTTTCCAGTCCCATAGAAATCCAGTTTTTTCCGCCATCCAACGATTTGTATACCCCATATCCTCCGTTTAAGCTATTTCTGGGATTTCCTTCACCTGTTCCTACCCAAATCACACTTGGGTTGCTTTGCTGGATTGCAACTGCACCAATAGAAGCTGTTTTTTCAGTATCAAAAATAGGATTCCATTTTATACCGCCACTGGTACTTTTCCAGAGTCCGCCGGAAGCAGTTCCTACATACATCACATCTGGATTGTCCGTTACCACATCTATAGAAGTAACTCGTCCGGACATCCCGCCAGGACCAATGTTTCTTGGTTTTAAATCTTTTAAAATGTCGTTAGTAAGTTGTTGTGCCGAAAGGGTAGAAGTAATGCAAAGAAGTAGGTATATAAAGGTTTTTTTCATCTTTAATGTTTCAAAATTTGTCAAAAATTTAAAGGTAATAAAAGCAATACAGATTTCAGAAAAAAAAGTTGGTAATAAAATTTTTGGGCTTAGGGTTGTTAGCTAAATCTATGTGTTAGTATGGTAGAGTGCCTAAGGTCTTTTTGTTCATATATTGGACTTTTAAGAGTTTGTGTTTATACTACGTGCTAAACCTATTTTAACAACAAATAAAGAAAGCCGGGAAACATTGTGTTTCCCGGCTTTCTTTTTGTGGGTTTGTCAATAATTTAGTAGTCAAACTCTTTCCGATTGTATAACGCTTCGTCATTTTTATAACGGTTATAATCTGCGTCCTGATTATAGGTTTCCAATATCAGCAATTCATAATCGCGGGTAATGGGAAGGTTCTTTTTTTTCCGTTTTGTCTTAGCGAAAGTTTCGTGGTCTACACTTTCAGTAAATACAATCTCACTTTCTAGATTAAGATGTGCTAAGCCTATTGGGATGATCAAGTGGTTGTCGCCGTCTTCATTCAGTACTACGTGAGTTCCATCGTTGGCTCTTCCTCTGTAGGGTTTGTACCCTGCTTCTATAATACTATCGTCTACTTCTACATCCAGGTATACGGTACGTTCGGTCTCTTTGTTTACAATTAGATTTTCTACTTTACCTACAACGCGACCATCTTTGTCTTTTACATCCCAACCGCGCGCATCTTTGTCGCTATTGGATACCTTGTAGTTGTTCAGTTCGTCTAAATAATATATTTTTTTTTCTGTATCGTTGCTCATGGTTATTGTTTCATTTGTGTTAATAGATCTGCTGCTTGCACAAAAAAGTTTTTTACATCCTCTTTTTGGTTCAGTGTTTTTTCATCTGGTTTAATTTTCATCAAACGCTCTTTCATGGTTTGGTGGGTGGAAGCAAGGTTTGGAAACTTTTCAGTTTGGATAGTTTTCAAAGCTTTTGTAATGATTTCGCCCGAATTTCTAATTTTATTGGCATGATCCACTTCATAGGGATCTTCCTTAATATCCTTTGCTTTCATTTTTGCTTCAGCAAGATCTGCTGAAATATCTACCCCCAATGTGGTAGCGGTATTTTGTACCGCATTGATTAATGCGAGGAGCGCACCATTAGTATATACGTGATCCAATCCCATTTTAGGGTTGTCTATATAGCTTTTATAGGCTGCAATGTTTACATCAGAATCACCATCGTTAAGTTGGTTGGAACTGTCGTAGGTGTTATCCATGTCATCAGTATCCGCAATGTCGCCATTGTTATATATATCTTCAGTAGTGTCATTGGCCATATCATCTACATCGTCTATGGTGTCGTCGTTGTCTGCAAAAGCGAAAAAATAAATGAGCGCTCCTACTAGTAGCGCAGCAAGTATCCAAGGCCAAACAGGTTTTTTCTTTTCAATTTCAATTTCTGCCATAATATTATTGTTTTTAAGTTAATGATACATAAAGCTACATATTCCAAGATAGTTTGCCAGACAGGACATCACAAAGTATTGTGAGTATTGACACAAGAATTTGTTAATTAGTGTAATTTAAAATTTGTTTAAATGTTTATTAACAAAACACTAACTAAATTAGCACGGCTAGAGAGAGATTAGTGTGGATATGGGTTATGTTTTAAATACCCGTTGAAGGTAAGACGGTCCAGGTTTTAATTTTTTCATAATAAAATATTTGCAAAAAGTTGAATGTTACACTAAAGCTTTTATTTACAACGGTTAAGAGCAAATGTGAAATTTATTAAAATTCATCTATAAGTGTTAATAACATACTAATTAATAGGTAATTAACACAATTTGAGTATGGTATGGCTACTTTTACGATACTAAATTTTAAAACCAATCAATATGTCTCTTATTACTATTATTTTAAACATTTTACTCCCACCATTAGCAGTTTTTCTTAAGCACGGATTGGGTAAAAATTTCCTGATCAATCTTATATTAACTATTATTTTATGGTTACCAGGAGTAATACATGCATTTATAGTAAACGATTAAAAATCTTAAGATTTAAACGAAACCACCAATTAATATTTAAAACCAAACACTATGAAAAATAAATTAATTATTACAGGAGTTTTAGCACTAACATTAGCCATGACTAGCTGTAAAGTAGATAAAGAAGAAAAACTTGAACTGCCAGAAGTAGATGTCGATGTATCTGCTGAAGAGGGTAACTTGCCTGAGTATGATGTAGAATGGATGGACATAGATGTTCGAACTACTACAAAAACTGTAGAAGTACCTAAAGTTGTGGTGGTAATGGAAGAAGAACAAATTGAAGTACCGGTTGTAGATTTTGATATGCCAGGTGAAGATAAAATAGAACGTACACTGTTAATTGAAACTGAAGTGTATGAAAATGAAGCTGAACTTGACATTAAAGAGATACGGGCAAACCAAAGAAGGCTGTATGTAATTGCAGAATTAGAAGAAGGAGATACAAGCCTTGACGGAAAAAAATTACGTATAAGTGATCAGGTAGAATTAAACGCACCAGATCTTGATGTAAAATATATTATAATTGGAGAACGTCCAAACCGTACCTTTAATAACAAAAATATGTACGTAGCCAGTATGAATGACTTGGATGATACTATTAAAAACGCAAAAGTTATTTACAAAGACTAATTTGTACCTACCTTTAGAATCGATAAAAGCCAGCAATTTTTTGCTGGTTTTTTTATTGTTTTCTAACTTTTGTTTAACAGAACACAGCACTTACTTATACAATAAAGTAGTATTTTTAAAAGATGAAAAAGAATTTGCCAAAAACAGGTTTTGTATTTACCAGCCACAACCCTAAGGAGCAATCTATTTTTGATCGTTTGTTTGAAGTTTTTCAAGAACTCATTACACATACCTCAGGCGACTTTGACGAAGCTATCGATTGGTTACGGCAACTGGATGAAGAGTACAAGCTTACAACTCCAGAATATAGTATAGACGATTTTATTCAGGAATTAAAAGATCGCGGTTTTATTAGAGAAGAATTTAAGCCTAACGGTTCAGGAAAAGGCAAGGGTGACGGGAAGGTTTCAATTACAGAAAAACTGGAACGCTCCCTTCGAAAAAGAGCTTTGGAACAAATCTTCGGAAAATTACGACGAAAAGGAGTAGGAAACCATACATCTAAATACAAAGGTAGGGGAGACGAGCAATCGGGTGAATTTAGAAACTATCAGTTTGGGGATTCACTGGAGCGTATTTCCATGACAGAAAGTTTAAAAAATGCGCACATACATCACGGAATTGGCGACTTTCATTTAACCGAAAACGATCTGGTAGTAGAAGAAACTATGTTTAAAGCTCAAATGAGCACTGTGTTAATGATTGACATAAGCCACAGCATGATTTTGTATGGGGAAGACAGAATTACTCCCGCAAAAAAAGTAGCAATGGCACTGGCCGAGCTTATTACAACACGATATCCTAAAGATACCCTGGACATTCTGGTTTTTGGAAACGATGCGTGGCCCATAAAAATTAAAGAACTACCCTATTTAAATGTTGGGCCGTACCATACTAATACAGTAGCTGGTTTGCAGCTAGCAATGGATATGCTACGCCGAAAGAAAAATTACAACAAACAAATTTTTATGATTACCGATGGTAAACCAAGTTGCCTTAGGTTGCCAGATGGCAGGTATTATAAAAACAGCAATGGCCTGGACGAGTATATTGTGAATAAATGCTATATGATGGCTGCTCAGGCAAGAAAATTACATATTCCTATAACTACATTTATGATTGCCAGTGATCCGTATTTACAAAAATTTGTAGATCGTTTTACGGAAGCCAACCAAGGAAAAGCCTTTTATACTGGCTTACAAGGTTTGGGGGAAATGATTTTTACCGACTATGAAAACAATAGGAAACGGAAATTGAGATACTAAGAAATTTTCTCTTTAAGGAGTGGTAGCGTGGTGTTCTTTAGTGTTATTATAGAATCCCCTAGGCATACCCCTAACACCCTTTAAAGAGGAAAAACAGAGCTAAAATTTATGGAAACAAAAGATATTACCACCTTCGGTCAGTTAAAAGATGCCGGATATAGGTACAAATCGATTAAAGAAGAATTACGCCAGAATCTACTTCAAAAACTTCTGCAAAAAGAAGAAGTTTTTAAAGGTATTCACGGGTATGAATATACCGTAATTCCTGAACTGGAACGTGCTATTCTTTCAAAACACAACATTAATCTGCTTGGATTACGAGGACAGGCAAAAACCCGCTTGGCACGCCAAATGGTTTCGTTGCTGGATGAATATATTCCAGTTATAGAGGGAAGCGAGATTAATGACGATCCTTTTAAGCCTATTTCAAGATATGCAAAAGAACTGTCGGCAAAAAAAGGAGACAATACGCCTATTAGTTGGTTACACAGAGAAGCGCGTTTTGCGGAAAAATTAGCAACTCCCGATGTAACCGTAGCCGATATTATAGGCGATGTAGACCCAATTAAAGCAGCAAACTTAAAGCTTACTTATGCCGATGATAGAGTGATTCATTTTGGGATGATCCCACGGGCAAACAGGTGTATTTTTGTAATAAATGAACTACCAGATTTACAGGCTAGAATCCAGGTGGCATTATTTAATATCTTGCAGGAAGGGGATATACAAATCCGCGGATTTAAATTGCGGTTGCCTATGGATATTCAGTTTGTGTTTACTGCAAACCCAGAAGATTATACAAACAGAGGAAGTATTGTAACACCGCTTAAGGATAGAATTGGGTCTCAAATACTAACTCATTATCCGGAATCTCTGGAAATTGCAAGAAAAATTACCGCACAGGAAACAGCGGCAGCACAAGCCAATACTCCCAATGTGTATGTTCCGGAGCTGGCAAAGGATATACTGGAACAAATAAGTTTTGAAGCCCGGGAGAGCGAGTTTATAGATTCTAAAAGTGGGGTAAGTGCCCGGTTAAGCATTACAGCATTTGAAAATTTGTTAAGCACAGCAGAGCGCAGAGCGTTAATAAACGGAGATGAAAAAACTACCGTTCGGTTAAGTGATTTTATGGGAGTTATACCAGCAATTACCGGAAAAGTAGAACTGGTATACGAAGGCGAACAAGAAGGTGTTAACGAAGTTGCCAAGCAATTAATCGCAGACGCTGTAAAAACAGAGTTCTTAATGTATTTCCCTAAAATTGAAAAATTACAAAAAGAAGGAGCTCCAGACCCCTATAGCGATTTGGTAGCTTGGTTTTTTGAGCAAACGGGTGGTTTTGAACTCTTGGATACCTTTAATGACACTACGTTTCAGTTGCAACTGGACAGGATAGAGCCTTTAGATGAGTTGCTGGATACGTATGTAGAAACTTCAATAGAAGACCGAAATTTTTATAAAGAAGTTATACTGTGGGCCTTGGTAGAATTTAAAAAACTGAGCAAGTATAATTTAAGTGATGGTCTTCGGTTTAAGGATGTGTATGGGGGGTATATCAGTGGCTTGTAATTTGTAAAACTCAGGGCTATTTCAAAATAAAACCCTTTATAATTCTGAAACGGCCTTTATAATTAAAATTATTCCGCTTAGTACCATGATGGCAATAAGCCACCGTCTAAAAGCAAGTTTACTCATGCGCTTCAGCAACCATTTTCCAATTAAATTTCCTAAAATAGCGCCCAGACCAACGGCAGTGCCTAAAATCCATAGTTCTTTGGTCATAAGTCCAAAAAATGCATAGCTTCCTATTTGTGCGATGCCAAGGAAAAAACTTTGTGCGCTTTTAGTGCCAATGAGTTCTTCTTTATCTATGCCAACATTTAGTAAAAAGGGGTTTAAGATGGGACCCATCCCGCCTGTAAAAGTTCCAATGATAGAAATAAAAAATCCCAATGGTATGAAGTACCATAGCTTTACTGTGAAAGAGCGTTCCTTTTTTCCAAAACGGTACTGAAAAAAAGTACTCACTAGAAACAGTCCAACTACAAGCTGTATCCAGTAAATTTTCACTTCTGCAAATAACCAGGCAGCCATGAGAGCCCCTAGCATTGCAGAAGGTACATAATACCAAAAAACAGTCCAGTTTATATATTTCCAAAAAATTATAATACGGCTGGGACGGCTTATAAAACTTCCCAGGTTAATTACTTGTGCTGTTTTGGAAGTGCCTATTAAAAAATTTAAAACTGGTATTTGCATTAACGCACCGCCACCGCCACTTATAGTAGAAAGTGTAAAAGCAGCTGCTCCTAAAAAAAAGAGGCCGAAAAGTAACCAGATTGATATTTCAGAAAAAAAAGGTTCCATGAAAAATCCCGCACAAATGCGGGATTAAAAGTATAAAATTTAATGTGTTTTATATGTTAGGTATTACCAGTTCTTGACCTGGATGAATAATATCCGGATTTTTTAATTGGTCTCTGTTGGCTTCAAAAATTGCGTTGTACTTCATTGGGTCATTGTAATAATGCTTTGCGATTTTACTTAAAGACTCACCACTTTTTACTGTGTGACGAGCATATACAGTGGTATCTGCTACATCAATATCTGCCATAATATCTGACGGGTTTTCACCACCAGAGGCTTTAATTTGATCCCACAATAAGTTTTTTTCATATTGTGTATTTGCAACTCCTTTAATATGGAGTTTATTCCCTTCTACTTTTACATCTCCGTTTTGAATTTTTAATTTCTCACCTAAATCCAAGACGTTTTGATATTTTGCTTTAACCATAATCTGTTTTTGTTTTGTTTATGCCCTCTAAATATACAACTTTTAGCGACTTTGTGAATAAGCAATCCCAATTTTAAAGTTAAATAATGTTAAACAGGAAGCTATACAGTTAATATGGTAAATATTTAACTTAAAATTAGTGAAATGTTAATAGCAAATATTGAAACAGCGACATATATTTGTCCTAAATAAATTTAAAACCAACTATTATTATGAAACTTAATAAAATTTTTATGTCACTTGCTGTTGTAGCACTATTGTTCGCATCTTGTGATGACACAAAAAAGAAAGAAGCTGAAGCGAAAGCTGAAGCTGAAAAAATGGAGATGGAAGCCAAAATGAAGGCCGATGAAGAGGCTAAGGCTATGGAAATGGAAAAAATGGAGATGGAGAAAAATTCTATTGCTTCAAAAGCAATGAGCAATCCTACGTACTCTACTTTAGCAACAGCTTTAAAACAAGCTGGATTGGCTGAAACTTTTATGGAGCCAGGAGAGTATACTGTTTTTGCTCCAACCAACGATGCTTTTGCAAAAGTACCTAAAGCAACTATGGATAATTTAATGAAGCCTGAGAACAAAGAACAATTGCAAGGGTTACTTAAATACCACGTAGTAAAAGGAACCTGGAAAGCAGATGCTGTTGTAAAAGCAATTAATGATAACAATAATGCTTATCAGGTAACTACGTTAGCTGGTGAAAACATAACACTGTCATTGAAAGATGGTAAGGTAATGATTAAAACTGCAAATGGACAAATGGCTACTGTAGCCGATGCCGACATGGAAGCTTCTAATGGAATAATCCACGGTATTGATAAAGTTCTTATGCAAAAGAAATAAGCTCTAAAATTGCTTACATAAATAACGAGACCTCAGAAATGAGGTCTTTTTTATTTTAGATATTCAAATTTTTGTAAATCGGCTTCTGTATGTATGTTGTGGACGATTCCATCTTTAAGCACGATATTTTTGTCGGATACCTCTAAAACATCCTGATAGTAGTGGTCTGTTATCAGGATACCTTTATGGTGTTTTAATTGAAGAAGCTGCTCTTTTAATAATGCTTTGTGTAAAGGTTCTAACATTGAAAAAGGCTCGTCCATTAGTATAAACGCGTGGGGTAAATGGGAGAGGAGGATCACTTCAAAATATTTTAGTTCCCCTAATGACAGTACTCCCGTTTGTTTATGTGTCATTGTAGCTATATGTGGGTCATAAAAAACAGCATCTTGTTTTGCTTCGGAAGTATGAAATAATGGAATTACATCGCGTACTTTTAGCTGCTTAGGAAGAAAAGGATGTTGAGGCACATACGCTATGTATTGTCTGGAAATCACCTCAGAAGGTTTTACCTCTTTTTCATCTATATGTAACGATATTGTATCTGCCTTTACCGTGCCAAAGAGCATTTTTAATAAGGTGGATTTTCCAGATCCATTTCTGCCAAACAAACCCAAAAGTTCCCCGCGTTGTAACGTAAACGAAACATCCTGAATTAGTTTCTTTTTTCCAAAAGTTTTAGAGGCACTATGTAAGTGAAGTTTTTCCAAAAATAATGAGGAATAACGCCAGGAACAGCAAGAAAACAGGGAGTCCCACGAGCAGGTTGATTATAAATGAAGTTTTAAAAAGATTTCTCTTTGTAAAACCCAAATTGTAGTAGCTGTAAAATTCGTCTTTCCTGAATGTATGGAAACCAATAAAACCCAGTATAACTCCCAAGGTGCTATACAATATATATCCCCAATACACCCCAAAAATTGCTGCAGAGAGCAATCCCGTTGCAATCACAAAAGGAAAGATAGCTTTATAAAATTGCCAATGAGGGCGTAGGATCATTTTTTCAAATTCCAAATAAAACAAATCCCAAATTCCAATTATTGTGATTTGGAGCTTGGTACTTTTAAATTTAGTGATTACAGCCGCTGTGCATAAAACTATTGCTTTCTTGATGCCAGGGAAAGGCTTCGCTTTGTTTGGTATCTTCCCACCAAAATGTTTTGCGTTCTTTAGGGTGGTTTCCAATTTCGTTCATGGTATTAGCATCATAGAGACGACCGTTAATCATTACCATTTCAATTGTGTTGGTGTTTTCAATATTTTCTAAAGGATTTTTGTTCAGAATAATTAAATCGGCCAGTTTACCTGCTTTTAAGGAGCCTATATCCTCTCCGGCGCCAATATATTCGGCCGCATTAATGGTGGCTGCTTTTAGAGCTTCAAGAGTACTCATTCCACCAGCAGCGAGCATCCATGTTTCCCAATGAGCCCCCAGCCCCTGTAATTGTCCGTGCGCTCCCATATTTACTTTTACACCAGCATCACTTAGTTGTTTGGCGGTTTGTGAAACTAAAATATGACCATTTTCATATTCTTTTTGTGGAACCATTGTTCGGTGGCG
>PANU01000036.1 GCA_002707745.1 Flavobacteriaceae bacterium | reverse complement strand
TTGTCGCGAGTATTACGTACACCCCATCCTGCCACAAAAATTTGAAGATGGAAGTATCGAATTTTATCTTAAAAAACTAAACCACGAAGAAGATATAGCATCCATACCTCATTTTTCTGTTACCGAAACTGTTTTATTGCAAATGCTAAGCGAATACCAAATTGTTTTAGACTAGGTAGTAAGCAGTACTTTAGTATCTTTAGCCCAAATTTCTGGGGTGCTTTTTAATTCTTTCGATTTTGGAATTTTTCTTACCATAGTCTACACCGTCTATTGGATGTTGGGCAGTAAGCGACGTACATCTCAAAATACACTCCTCTTACTTGCCAGTTATTTTTTTTACGGGCTTTGGGACTGGCGGTTTTTAGGATTGTTAATAGCAAGTTCTTTAATCGATTACTTTGCAGGATTAGCCATAAAAAATGCTTCAAGAAAAACCACAAAAAAAATCTGGCTTTTTACAAGTATTCTCTGGAATCTAGGAATACTTTTTATATTTAAATACTTTAATTTTTTTGTCGGCGAATTTAATGCCCTTTTTTCTTCAGAAGGTATTGCTACATCGTATACTATATGGAATGTAATCATCCCTATTGGGCTTAGTTTTTACACCTTCCAAACCATGAGCTATAGTATAGATATTTACAAAGGCAGAATGCAGCCCACTAAAAATCTGTTAGAATTTCTCTGTTTTGTGAGTTTCTTTCCACAATTGGTAGCCGGACCTATTGAACGTGCAAAATTTTTACTACCTCAATTTGAAAAAAGACGAACCTTTAACCTACAGCAATCCAAAGAAGGCCTACGACAAATACTTTGGGGGCTCTTTAAAAAAGTACTGGTAGCCGATAAATTAGGTATTGCCGTAACGCTGGCATTTGAAAATCCAGAAAGTTATGGTGCGCTTACCCTTACCTTTGCAGCAGTACTGTTCTCTTTTCAGGTGTATTGCGATTTTTCTGGTTATACAGATATGGCAGTGGGAACAGCAAAACTTTTTGGATTTAAATTACACAATAATTTCAGGATTCCTTACCTGGCAAAATCGATTACTCAATTTTGGCAGCGTTGGCATATTACGCTTACCCAATGGGTTACAGATTATATTTATTTTCCATTTGTTCAAAAATTTAAAAAAATCACGCTACGTGTTCGGGTTTTAGGGCTTTTGCTAACCATGACTCTTGTTGGTTTTTGGCACGGAGCCAACTGGACGTTTTTGGCATTTGGTTTTTTTAATGGGGTTATTTTAGCGATAGAGCGAATCCCCTTCTTCGGAAAAAGGAAAACACTTGCCAAAGTATTGCCTAATAGGCCTGTGCTGGTAACACTTTCCTATTTTTTTGCCATTACCTCTATTTCAAGTATTTTTTTTAGAGCGGAAAGCATTTCGGATGCCTGGTTAATATTCCGACGTATTTTTACATTGGCAGATGTTGGTATAATTTCCTCCTTAATTGCCTGGAAATTACTGTACCTGGTAGCATTAATAATTGCTGAAATTTTAACTACCAAAAAAGATTTTCCGTTACAAGAATTACAGTTAAAAATCCCAAAACCCGCTCGTTGGGCCATATATTATGTTATAATCATTTTAGTAGTTCGGTATGCCGAACCTAAAGAAGCTTTTATATATTTTCAGTTTTAATGCAACGTAAATTTATCATATCAGTTATTGCTTTTTTTATCCCAGTGATCGTGGGGTATTATGCAGTGGAATATGCTACCCTTAAATTACCGCTTCATTATACCTATATTTCAGCATACCTAAAAGATGAAGGCCCCAGTATTGAAGTGCTCGCTTTGGGCTCTTCGCAGGTAAAGAACGCAATAAACCCTGCATTTATTGATCAAAAATCCATCAATCTCGCTTCTGGAAATCAGCATCACGACTCAGACTTTAAGCTTCTTAAACAACTCCTACCGCAGTTACCCAAAGTTAAAACAGTGCTTCTGGAAGTATCCTACAGTCACTTTGAACTGCCTCATAATGGTCCTAATTTCTGGAAAAACACGGTGTATTTAAAGTATTACGGAGTCAACAATTTTGAACGACAAACCTATTTTAAAGACAAACTTTTGTACTTGTCCTTCCCTAAGTTCTTTTCGAAAAAGTTGAAAAGCTATTACATACAAGGTGAAGATACCTTCGGTTTTAATAAGTATGGTTATGACACCCTTAAATACGCTGGTACTTTTGAGAACCTGAACTATAATGAAGAGAAAATTTCAAAACAAAAAGTTTTCAAAATAAACAAACAACCTGATCTTGAAATTTTTAAACAGAATACGCAATTATTTTTTGAAATGTTAACTTATTTACAAGAGAAAAACATAAAGGTGGTTTTACTGGAAATACCTATGTACAAAACATACCCTGCCCAACGTGTACCTGAAATCTTAAAGCGTCGCGATAGTATTGTTCAGTTAGCAAAACAACGGTATGAGAACGTTGAACTGTTTCTTCAGGAAACAGACACCCTATCGTACAATGCCATACATTTCTGGAACCAAAGCCATATGAACCCCAAGGGTGGAGCATTATACACCAAAAGTTTAAATGAATTTCTGGAAGATCTGGACCACTAACTTATTTCTTCAGCTTTAAAAAATACCGCTTTGCCTCTGCAATAACTTTTGGTGCCAGAATAATTGTTGAAAGCATTGTTGGAATGGCCATATATGCAAAAAAAGTATCGATTAAATTAATCATCATACTTAATGAAGTAGTTGCTCCTAAAATAATACTGGCAATATAAAAGTAATTGTACAGGTTTTTATTTTTTGCACCAAACAAAAAAGACATACATTTTGTACCGTAATACGAATACGAGAAAAGTGACGAAATACTAAAAACACCTATGCATAAAAGGAGTGCATATTTACCGTAAACAGGCATTGTTTCGGTAAAAGCGGTTGCGGTAAGTGTTACTCCATTTGCTTCGCTGGTTTGCCATACCCCTGTTACCAGTATTGCCAATGCTGTAAGCGTACACACCACCAATGTATCTATAGCGGGTCCCAGCATAGCTACCAGTCCCTCACGAATAGGCTCATTGGTTTTAGTGGCTCCGTGTGCCATGGGAGCCGTTCCAATCCCTGCTTCATTAGAAAAGGCTCCTCGCCTAATCCCTAATAAAATGATCCCTCCAACTACCCCTCCTAAAAAAGCATCTCCCTTATAAAATGAAGCGGAAAATGCATCGGTAAATATCAGGGAAAGGTACGTAGGCACTTCCCGGAAGTTTGTACCTAATATAAAAAGCACCATTACAAAATAGAGCAACACCATTCCAGGCACTAACTTTGACGTAGTTTTACTTATTCGGGACAAGCCACCTAAAACTACAACAGCTGTAATAATAGCCAGACTTATCCCAATAATTACATTACTGGTAGTACCTGCATATAGATTGGCTGGTTTTAAAAGAAGGTCGTTGATAGCTTGCGTAAGCTGATTTACATTAAATACAGGTAACGCACCAACCAGACCTGCAATACTGAAAAATACCGCTAACCATTTCCAGTTTTTTCCAAGACCTTCAGTAATAAAATACATGGGGCCTCCTTGAAATTTTCCTTCGGTGTCCTTGCCGCGATACATTACCGACAGGCTTGCTGTAAAAAATTTGGTAGACATACCAATGACAGCACTCACCCACATCCAGAAAACAGCGCCAGGACCTCCTATAGCAATAGCAACTGCCACTCCGGAAATATTCCCCATTCCTACTGTAGCAGAAAGCGCTGTAGTTAAAGCCTGAAAGTGTGTAATTTCACCCGCATCGTTTTCATCATTATATTTTCCACGTAAAACAGCCACGGCATGACCTAAATACCGAAAGGGTAAAAAATTAATTCTGATAATTAAGTACAACCCACCACCCATTAGCAATAGTAGCAGGGGTAATCCCCACGCCAATGCGGCCATCCGGGCAAATAAAGCATCTAATATTTCCACTAAAATTGATTTTTGTAGTACGAATGTAGGTTTAAATTTTTAAAATTTCAGAAGAAATTGTTTCTTGCAGGCTGAATGAAAACGATAACTACTCCTTTTTTCCTATTGGCATTTGTATGCGTACTAGCCCAGAACACTAAAAACGAATCTGTTTTTTCCAATTTTATCACCCCGGAATTTGTAGCGGGTGTCACAGCTGAGTCCAATTCCAATTTTCCTGAGACAGCTACAACGCTGGGATTATTTTTAAATTTCGGCACCTTTCAAAACTCAAACCCTCAGGAATGGGCGTATAGATTAGGGTTTCCTAAAACAGGTATAGCCTTAGGCGTTGTAGACTATGGCAATACAGAATTTTTAGGTCAAGCCTACACCCTACTCCCCAATATTGAGTTTAACATCCTTGGGAGTGCCAGACGTTCTTTTACAATGAATGTGGGTCTGGGTGGCTCCTATTTCAACAAAAAGTTTGACGCTGTTGAAAATCCGTTAAATCAAGCCGTTTCTACTAATCTTACGTGGACCTTCAGATTACTTTTTCAATATAAAATTTTTGAATCTCAAAGTGTTCAATGGCGTATTGGCGGTGGTTTTTTACATCATTCCAACGGTCATACCCGCTTACCAAATAATGGTTACAATTCTTTACTGGGTAGTGTTTCGGCCATTATTGGCACAAAAAAAACAACGGTTCCGGAAAAAATAGCTTCTTCTAAATTTCAGAAATCATCTCATTATTATATTTCTCCCCGCATTGGAATAGGAACTAACATTTTATCGCTAATCTATAACAATAAAAAAGAAGTTTATACTGTGGCAATTTCGGCAGGAAAGCAATTAAACAACACCTTTAAAGTGGGGTAGGGTTTAGTTACAGGTATTATGAGCATTATTACGATTATATCATCCAGAATGAATCGCTGGTACAGGATGGGAGGGAATTTGAAGATTTTAAAGACACCCCTACCTGGTCTGCCTCTAACATCACTTTGTTTGCCGAAGGTGAAATTTTACTAAACCATATCGCATTAACATTTATGGTGGGTGCAAACCTCCATAAACCTGCTTACGATATAGATTGGCGAATTAACCAGGGATGGGACAATACCCCTCGGGATATACCCGAAGAATGGATGCTGGGGGAATACAATTCTAAATACAAACTTAAAAAACTGATTGCCACAAGACTGGGATTGCGCTATTATCTGTTTGGAAATGACAGTACCCCTATTCATAATATATTTGCAGGAGCTTCTATAAATGCCAATTTAGGACAAGCAGACTTTACAGAGGTTTCGGTAGGGTATGTATTTTTACTTACTGAAAAGTAGTGTGATTAACGCTACTTCTTAAACTTCTAAAAAACTTTGTATGGCAAGTTGGTAACTCTGGAGTCCAAAACCTACAATTACACCTTTTGCGCCATTTGAAACATAAGACGAATGCCTATACGCTTCTCTGCTAAATGTATTTGAAATGTGAACTTCTACCACAGGCGTTTCTATAGCCTTTACAGCGTCTCCTATTCCTATTGAAGTGTGCGTGTAGGCGGCTGCATTTAAGATGATACCATCGTACTCAAAACCAAATTCCTGGAGTTTGTTAATTATTTCTCCTTCTATATTAGATTGAAAATAGGTGAGTTCTATTTCGGTAAACTTAAACTGAAGTTCTGAAAAATAATCCTGGAACGATTCCTCGCCATAGATATCGGGCTCTCTGGTTCCTAACAAATTAAGATTGGGACCGTTAATGATTGCTATTTTCATAGGTTAAAGATAGGTATAAAAAAAATCGGGTCTACGCCCGATTTTTATTTTTTTGAAAAGATAAGATTAAAATGCAAAGTGTAACCCCAGGCGGGCATCTATGTAGCCAGATTCCAGCGCAACATATTTTACTTCGGAATACACACTTACGTTATCCATTAAATTATAACGGTATCCAGCGCCAACATTTACTCCAAAATCTGAAGATGTTACAGCACTTCCTTCATTTAATACAAAGCCGTTAAATGTTTCATCTTCCTTAACTCGGGCACTTAAATATTGTCCTCCTGCAAGGGCGTATAAGTTATCAAAAAAGGTGTAATGTACATCCAGATCTGCTGCAATCCATCGCACATCAATATTGTCTTCACTTTTAAACGCAAAAGTGCCTCCTGCGGCCAGTCCCCATGTATCGTTAATATCGTACAATAAACTTCCTCCAAAACCTAACGTTTCAATTTCAGACAAATACCCTGCGTGTATGGCTCCGCCCAAGTCCTGGGCAAAACATCTGGTAGTTAAATTTGTTACTGTAACAAGTGCTATAAGCACAATTAATTTTTTCATAATTTTTCAAGTTAATGGTACCAAAAATACAACAATTAAACATAAAAAAAAGCAGAAGATTGCTCTTCTGCTTTTCAATATTATAATTTTTAATACTAGAACAAGTAACCTACTGATACTTGGAATACGTTGTTCTGTTGTTTGAAATTGTCAGATCCTTCAAAATCATTGATATTTGATAAACCAAGTGTGTATCTCGCTCCAAAAAATACTCCCATATCTAAGCGATAAGAAGCTCCTAGTCCAAGACCAAAGTCTATACCGCTTGTTCCATCAGAAATATCTTGATCACCAACACCAAATTCATCTTCAATAAATTCGATAAATTCTGGATCATCTATACCACTTATATCTAATTCCGTCTCTGCATTGGCAGAAACTAAAAACCCTATTTGTGGACCGGCTTCAAGAGCAAGTCCTTCAGTTACATAATATTTTGCCATAATTGGTAAATTAATGTAATCAAGTTTTGTTTTATCAGTAACTGTAACAGAAATACCATCTTCAGAATCTGTCTCTTCAAATTTTGCTCCTTGTGCAGAATACAATAATTCTGGTTGAATAGCAAATTGATCTGTAAGCATAATTTCAACCAAACCACCAATGTGGAATCCAGTTTTACCCTCTATACCATCAGTCTCATCACCACCTATAGAAGCAAAGTTAACACCAGCTTTAGCACCAAAACGAATGTCCTGAGCCTGCATAATTCCAAAAGAAAAAATTGCGATAGCAATTAAAAGTACTTGTTTTTTCATAATTGTAAAGTTTTAATTTTTGTTATTAATTTGGGGTAAAACTAACAAAATAATTCTTAATGGAATGTTAATAGTGTAAAATAATTCACTACTAAAAACATCAAACAATTACAATACAGGTTTTTAAGCCCTGTAAATAGTGCTAAAGTTTCTTTATTTATATTTTGTCTATATTAAAGGAAACTATACCCTATCGAAAGCGTCACCACACTGTTTTTACCGCTTGCTCCTTCGCCTTCAGGCACATCGGAAAGTCCAAAATTATAGCGTGCTTCCAGTCTAAGTCCCAAAGGCACATCGTACCCTAAACCTACAACCCCGGAAACATCAAAATCTTTAACGGCAATATCGTTTATAACCTCTCCTACTACTGTTTGGGCTTCATCATTTACAATTACTCCAAATTGGGGGCCAACCTGGGCGTGTAGGCCTTTAAGAAAGAAAATCTTGGCTACAATAGGTACGTTTACATAATCCAAATTAAATTCTCCACCATCAAACTCTGCTCCTTGCTGTGAGTATAGTAAATCTGCCTGTATACCAAATCTATCATTAAACTTTGCGCCTACAAAAGCTCCTACTACTATTCCTGTTCTGCTACTAAGGTCTAGGCCTTTTGCATCGCTAATAGTGGCAAAATTTGCTCCGGCTTTAATACCCAGGTCTATTCCCTGAGCCGAAACCCCTGTGGTAATAAAGGCCAATACCATAATAATTAATCCTTTTTTCATCTTTTTCTGATTTTAATGTTACTTGGCTCCAAATATAGCAGAAACTTTACGGGCTTATTCCTAATAAAATATTAAATTGGAAATCCTAAAGCAAGGCAATATGAAGTGGCAAACTGCCCTAACCCAATATAAAAGCTACCTTAAAATTGAACGGGGGCTTTCAAAAAACACCCTGCAAAATTACGGGCTGGATATTCAAAAATTAATTGCCTGGTGCGAAACTAATGAAGTTACCTCTACCCCACTAACCATCAGTGAAACTGAAATCCAGCAATTTATCTATGAGCTTAGCAAAAAACTAAACCCCAGATCGCAAAGCCGGATTATTTCTGGTCTACGTGGATTTTTTGCCTACCTTATTTTTGAAGAATACAGGAAGACCAATCCCCTGGAACTTATAGAAAGTCCTAAAATTGGGCGAAAACTACCCGACACTTTAGCGATAGAAGACATAGACAAGCTTATTAATAGTATAGATTTAAGCAAACCCCAGGGAGAACGCAATCGCGCTATGCTGGAAACCCTGTATGCCTGTGGATTACGGGTTTCAGAATTAATTACCTTAAAAATATCAGATTTATTTTTTGAAGAAGGGTTTATAAAGGTTACAGGAAAAGGCGATAAAGAACGCTATGTCCCTATTGGAGCCTCTACCATTAAAATTATTGATACCTATAAAAAGCAAGTGCGTGTACATTTACAACCCAAACCAGCTGCCATGGATACTCTTTTTTTAAACCGACGGGGGAATGGACTAACACGTGCCATGATTTTCACCATTGTAAAGGACCTGGCCGAAAAAGCCGGAATCCGTAAAAATGTTAGTCCGCATACATTTCGGCATTCTTTTGCCACACATTTACTGGAAAACGGAGCCGATTTGCGGGCCATACAGCAAATGTTGGGTCATGAAAGTATTACTACTACTGAAATTTATACCCACATAGAAACTTCTTACCTTACTGAAGTAATGGAAAAATACCACCCCAGAAAGTAATAGGCGTTAAATAAAGACTAAAATGATTCCTTTTCTTTTAGGTCGGGAGATTGTTCCCTATTTTTAAGAAAACATGAATTATGAAGACATTACAATTTAACAATAAAGACACCATGCACTGCATTGGTCTGGGAACCTGGAAAGCCAAAGGAAACGCCGTAAAACAAGCTGTAAAAGATGCTTTGTACGCAGGGTACAGGCACATAGACACTGCTGCGGTCTATGGTAACGAAAAAGAAATAGGCCAAGCCCTTGCAGAAGTTTTTGCTGAAGGGAAAATTCATCGTGACGACGTATTTATTACCTCAAAGCTATGGAATGACGCGCACAAAGAAGGAGAGGTAATTCCGGCATTGCATGAGAGTCTAAAAAGATTACAACTGGACTATTTAGATTTATACTTAATCCATTGGCCTGTAGCATTTAAAAACGGGGTTAGTTTTCCGCAGAAACCCAGTGATTACCACACGCTGGAAGAAGTTCCCATTATAGAAACCTGGAAACAGATGGAAAAAGCTAAAGAAGAAGGATTAGCAAGGCACATTGGAGTCTCAAATTTTAGCGATGTAAAACTGAAGGAGCTGGTTAGCAAGGCTAAAATAAAACCTGAAATGAACCAGGTAGAATTACACCCTCTCTTACAACAAGACGATTTATTGGCTTATTGTAACAGCGAACATATTTTTATGACCGCTTATTCTCCATTGGGATCCGGAGACCGCTCAGAGGATATGAAAGGTAAAGACGAGCCTAATTTATTAGAAATAGAAACCATCCAAAAAATAGCCAGAAAACACAATGCTTCCGAAGGGCAGATATTAATCGCGTGGCATTGCCACCGTGGTACAGCAGTAATTCCCAAATCGACCAGCAAGGAACACATTAAGGAAAATTTTAAAGCTGCCCATATAGAACTGGATGCTACCGATTTAAAAGAAATAGCAGCATTAGATGAGCACCGAAGGTTTATTACCGGTAAATTCTTTGAAGAAGAAAGCAAAGGCTATAAAGACATATACGATGAAACATCGCCCATTCTGGAAGGTATTAGAGATGGAGTTTCAAAAATTAAGGCCGTTTTTACTTCAAATAAGTAGATTTATGGGTGTCGACAAAATGGTCTATAAGGGAGTTTAATTCAGTTTTGTTCCATTTCAATATATAAAATGGTATGCCGTACATTAAGTTCTAATCCTTATAAATACTTCTATACACCCTTAGAAAGTAACCTTAGGATTATAAAAAATCCCCATTCCTTAGTTGAAATGGGGATTTTTATAGGTATTGGAGTTTACAGTAAGTAACTTAGAAATTACTTCGCAATATTTACCGCACGGGTTTCCCGTATTACGGTTACCTTAACTTGTCCTGGATAGGTCATATCGGTCTGTATTTTTTGTGAGATTTCAAAACTTAATTGCGCGGCTTTATCGTCACTTACTTTTTCGCTTTCTACCATCACCCTTAATTCTCTACCTGCCTGAATAGCATAAGCTTTGTTTACACCGTTAAATCCAAAAGCAATATCTTCAAGATCTTTTAAACGCTGAATATAGGAGTCTAACACCTGGCGTCTGGCACCTGGTCTGGCACCACTAATAGCATCGCATACTTGTACAATGGGCGACAACAGGTTTGTCATTTCTATTTCGTCATGGTGGGCACCAATGGCATTGCACACTTCGGCCTTTTCACCATATTTTTCTGCCCACTGCATTCCAAGGATTGCGTGTGGCACTTCCGTTTCGGTCTCTGGTACTTTCCCTATATCGTGTAGCAAACCAGCACGTTTTGCCAGTTTTGGGTTTAAGCCCAACTCGCTTGCCATTACCCCACAAAGTTTTGCTACTTCGCGCGAGTGATGCAACAGGTTCTGTCCGTAAGAAGAACGGTAACGCATACGCCCAACTGCTTTAATTAATTCTGGATGCAGCCCGTGAATTCCCAGATCTATTACCGTACGTTTTCCTACATCTATTATTTCTTCTTCAATTTGTTTGGAGGTTTTTTTAACCACTTCCTCAATACGTGCCGGATGTATTCTGCCATCGGTCACTAATTTGTGTAAGGACAATCTTGCTACTTCACGGCGTACGCTGTCAAAACAAGACAGGATAATAGCTTCTGGAGTATCGTCTACTATAATTTCAACACCTGTAGCAGCCTCTATGGCGCGTATGTTTCTACCTTCACGGCCAATAATTCTACCTTTTACATCGTCACTTTCCAGATTAAATACCGAGACACAATTTTCAATGGCTTCTTCAGTACCAATTCGTTGTATGGTATTTATAATAATTTTTTTGGCTTCTTGTTGCGCTGTCATTTTAGCCTCTTCCACAGAGTTTTGAATATACGCCATGGCATCTGTTTTTGCCTCTTCTTTAAGGCTTTCCATAAGTTGAGCTTTGGCTTCTTCGGCAGGCAGGCTGGAGATTACCTCTAACTGCTCTATCTGGCTGCGGTGTAACTTTTCTACTTCGCTGCGCTTTTTTTCAAGGTAATCCAAACGTTCGTCGTAGTCTTTTTTCTTGTTTTCTATTTCACTGTTCAGCTTTTTGTTTTTAGCCAGTTCACTACTTACTTGCGATTCTTTGTCACGCGTTCGCTTTTCAGCTTCATTCATTTTTTTCTCACGGCTGGTAATAACTTTTTCGTGTTCAGATTTAAGTTCTATAAACTTTTCTTTGGCCTGGAGCATTTTATCTTTTTTAAGAGCCTCACCTTCGCTGTTAGCTTCTTTTAAAATAGTAGCTGCAGATTTTTTAGCATTTTTTATAAGTTGTGAAGAGTTATTACGCTCCAGTATTTTTGCAATTATAAAGCCAACGGCAATACCTGCTACGGCTGCAATAATAGCTATAATAGTGTTATCCATGGTGTTTAAATTAAATTCGTTGAATATGAAATACCATATCCTGTATTCAATAAAGTGATGTACACTTCCAAAACCCTGTTAAATTTAGGGTATAAAAAAAGCCTACATTAATATGCGATTTTGAATAAACTCCTTAAAGAAAAGTTTAGGGCTAACAAGTTGGTCAAGAATCCGCTCAAAGACGGCGCGCTTTTACAACTTCAACTCACCCTTTTTAAAGAATTCGTGTTGAGTTTACCAAAAATAAGTACTAATGTAGGCAGTAACCTTTTTATATGTAAAGAACGTTTACGATAAGTGCTCTTGTAACAACTGGTTAAGCGCTTTTAACTGCTCTTCCACTTGTTGCGTATCGGTTTGTTTATCAAGTTGTTTTTGTTCTACCTGGGCCGCAAACTGTAAGGCACACATAGCCAAAACATCCTGTTTGTCCCTAACGGCATAACTATTTTCAAACTGTTTAATCATTGCCTCTATCTTCTTCGTGGCTTTTCTAAGGCCTTCCTCCTGCTCTGGCGGGATGTTTAATGGATACACCCTGTCTGCGATAGATAACTTAATTTTTAACGGGTTTGACATTGATTTTATTGTTTTAATCGGAAAGCTGACTTATACACTGGTCTATTTCCCGGACTAAAGCATTTATTTTGAGCTTTGTTTCTCGTTTATGTTGGTCGCTGCCCAGCATTGAATTTGCCAACTGTAATGAACCACATTTTTCTTTCCACGTTTGTGCTTCCTCCTGCGAAGTTTTCAACAATTTTTGTGTTTCTTCCGTTTCTAGCTCTAAGCGAACATTTTTTTGCTTCAGGGTTTCAAACTTATGAAGCAACTTACTTATCCTATTTTCCAGAGTAGCAACGATTTCAGAAAGATCGCTCATTTCATTTTTATTCAATACTGCTTACACAAAGTTAACATACGCCGTGAAATAAGCCAACTGTTTTCTACAATTTTTTGTAATATTGACTGTTATTAAAAACAATACCATACTACTCCCCTTAATTTATAGTGCATTACAACTTTTATGAAGCATTTTATTTTAGTTACCACCTTATTATTTGGAATTTTGTCAAGCGCGCAGCAAGATGTCCCAAAAGACTATTTCAGCAATCCGTTAGACATTCCGCTTATACTCTCTGGAAGTTTTGGCGAATTACGAAGCAACCACTTTCACAGCGGATTGGATATTAAAACCCAACAAAAGGAAGGTTTTCCTATTATTGCGCCTGCCGATGGCTATGTAAAACGAATTAAAGTAGCGCATTATGGCTACGGAAAAGCGTTGTACATTCAGCATCCAAACGGCTACACAACCGTATATGCGCATTTACAACGTTACGCACACGACATTGAAGACTATGTAAAGCAAAAACAATACGAAAAGGAAACGTTTGAATTTGAAGAGTTCCCTTCAGAAAAATTATTACCTGTTAAGAAAGGTGAAATTATTGGTTATACAGGAAACAGTGGTAGCAGCGGAGGTCCTCATCTGCATTTTGAAATTCGCGATGCTGCTTCCCGCCCTATGAACCCCTTGCTTTTTGGGATAGAGATCCCGGACACAAAGGTACCTTTGGTACATTCGGTATTTGTTTATCCTGTGGGTGACAGCGCCTATGCCAACAATTCTAAAAACCGCAGTAAACTAAGACTCATTAAACAAAAGGACGGAAATTATAGAACCGAAACACTTTCGGCACTAGGGAAAATTGGTTTTGGAGTTTCTACACACGATCAGCAAAACGGGGCATCCAACAAAAACGGGGCATATCAAATAAAAACTTCCTTTAATGGAGCTGAAAAATTTAAGGTGCTTTTTGAAAAATTTTCGTTTGCTGAAACCCGATATCTTAACAGGTTTATGGACTACGAGTATTTTAAGACCAATAAAAGCCGTGTTCAAAAACTTTTCCGCCAGGAAAATAATCCCTTGAGCGTTATTGTAAATGAAGATGAGAATGGTTATGTAACCATAGAAGATGGTTTTTCTTCAGATTACACTATAGAAATCACCGATTTTAAAGGAAACGCAATGCGTATTACCATTCCTATTGAAGGGAAAGCTGAAGAAAACACCGAGCCTAAGAATATCAAGGAAACCGAACATTACGTGTACCATAATCAGGGTACCGCCATTACCAAAGGCAAATTTGACATTTATATTCCTGCTGAAAGTTTATATGAAAACACCTATCTGGATATTGAATCCCAGGGAGATACCCTTCATTTTCATGAAAATACAATCCCCATCCATAAAAATATTACCATAAGTGTTGATGTATCCAACTACGCCGAAACAGATTTAGCCAAATTATACATAGGTGAACTTAATTACCGTGGATTGCCATCCTACAACAACACTACAAGACGCGGTAACAAACTCACTACCCGTACACGAACATTTGGAGACTACATTGTAGCTATGGACACCAGCCCACCTTCAATTAAACCTGTGAATTTTAATGATGGCAAATGGATAAGCAGCAATACAACACTTAAAGTAAAAATTGAAGACGACCGAAGTGGCATAAGCTCCTATCGCGCTACGGTAAACGGAAAATTTATTTTAATGGAATATAATTATAAAACCGACGTTTTAACCTATGATTTTGATGATGGCATTGTGAAGGATACCGAAAACAACTTCAAACTCATTGTCGTGGATAACGTTGGAAATAGTACTACATTTGAAGCAACTTTTTTTAGAAAATAAACTGAAACAGCACAGTTAAGCACAAAAAAAAGAAAATACTAAATACCAAATTTAAAACGAGGCTAGCCTCGGGGTATTGAGCCCTTAGAATGAATAAAATATACTACAAGCTTTTGAAAACATTTATACGCTCCCTCGTTTTAACCCTATTTTGCATTTCAGCAAACACCATAGCTCAAACTGCAACTGTTAAAGGTGTAATTTTAGACGAAAACAATGTTCCTATCCCCACCGTAAACGTAAGTGCAGGCAACGGCCTGGGCACACAAACCAATTTTGACGGGTATTACATTCTCAATGTACCATCGGGGCAGGAAATTACAATTACCTTTTCGCATGTAAGTCATAAAAATGCAACAATTACCATTCCTGCGTTAGCCTCAAACGAAGATTTTGAGCTTAACCCAGTCTTAAAAGTAGATGTAGAACAAATTGCTACTGTAGTGGTCTCGGCTAATAAGCGGAAACGTGTAGAGGGACTCACCACTATTAGTCCGGAAGCAATTCGTAAAATTCCTGGAGCCAACGCAGGGGTAGAAAATTTACTGAAATCGCTCCCGGGAGTTGTAAGCAATAACGAATTAAGTACACAATACGCTGTACGGGGAGGGAATTATGATGAAAACCTGGTATATGTAAACGAAATTGAGGTCTACCGCCCTTTTTTAATCAGGAGCGGCCAACAGGAAGGATTAAGTTTTGTGAATAGCGATTTAACACGTTCTGTCGATTTTTCGGCAGGTGGATTTCAGGCGAAGTACGGCGATAAATTATCTTCTGTTCTGGATATTGAATACAGGCGTCCGGTTTCATTTGGAGCCACAGCAGACCTAAGTTTGTTGGGTGCTAGTGTTTCGGTGGAAGGGATTTCAAAAAATGAAAGACTTCGCGGTATCGTTGGATTGCGCTACCGTGACAACAGCCTGTTTGTAGATGCTAAACAAACTGAGACCAATTTCCGACCCACTTTTGCCGATGCGCAGACATACCTTACTTATAAATTTAGCAATAAATTTGAATTAGGTTTTCTTGGAAATATTGCTATTAACCAGTACGAATACCAACCCCTCACCCGCCAGACCAACTTTGGAACTCTGGCAGACCCTATTGCCTTGCTGGTATTTTATGAAGGTCAGGAACAAGACCGTTACAACACCTACTTTGGAGCACTAAAAGGAACCTACGCAGTTTCCGATTCGTATACCGCAAAATTTATAGCCAGTGCTTATCAGACTACAGAGCAGGAATATTTCGATATTTTAGCGCAATACCGCTTGGGAGAAGTGAACACCAATATTGGAGACGATAATGTAGGAGAAGTAGAGTTTAGTGAAGGAATTGGTTCTCAGCTTACACACGCCCGAAACGACCTGGATGCACTTATTTTTAATGCACAGCATAAAGGAATTTTTTCATTAAGCAACGAAACTACCATAGAGTACGGTGTAAAATACACGCACGAAGACATTAGAGACAGGGTGCAGGAATATGAAATTATAGACTCGGCAGGTTTTTCTATCCGTCCGCCCATTATCGATTTTTCAAATAACCAACCTTATGCTCCATTTTCGGCTCCTATTGTTCCATTTACCGATATAAGAGCACAAAACGATGTGCAAATTGACCGAATATCCGGGTACGCACAATGGAGCAAAGCAACGACCCTGGGTAGCAATGATCTTTGGCTAAATGCAGGAGTGCGTTCTCAAAACTGGACTGTGAGTGGAGATGGAATTGAAATTGTCTCCCAAACCGTTGTAAGTCCGAGAGCACAAGTTACCTTAAAACCAGATTGGGAGATGGATATGCTGTTCAGGCTCTCTGGCGGCTTTTACCATCAGCCTCCTTTTTACCGAGAACTTAGGGACTCTACCGGGACAGTGAGACCCGATGTTAAAGCCCAGCAATCTATTCATATAGTTTTAGGAAACGACTATAGCTTTAAGCTTTGGGGACGGCCTTTTACATTAAACAGTGAAATATATTATAAAGACCTAACCGATGTAAACCCTTACACTCTCGAAAACGTTAGGATACGTTACAGAGCCAGAAATAATGCAGTTGCGTATGCCTACGGACTGGATATGCGCCTTGCTGGAGAATTTGTGCCAGGAACCGAAAGCTGGGTGAGTTTTGGCTACTTAAAAACGGAAGAAAACATTGACGATCGCGGCTATATCTTTAGACCTACAGACCAGCGCTTAAAATTTGCGGTACTTTTTCAGGATTATGTAAAAATTATTCCAGATTTAAAGATGTACTTAAACCTGGTGTACCAAACAGGACTACCAGGCGGCTCGCCTAGTTATGCAGACCCGTACGACTTCCAGACCCGTTTAAAGGATTACGCCCGGGCCGATTTAGGTGTTTCCTACTTATTAGTACATAAAGACAAATTAAAAGATTCTGGTTTATTTAAGCCTTTTAAAGAATTGAGCATTGGAGCTGAAATTTTCAATATTTTTGATGTGCAAAACTCTATCACCAATACCTTTGTACGCGATGTCTATACCAAAACACAATACAGTATTCCTAACTTCTTATCGCCAAGAGTATTTAACGTACGATTAACAGCTAAGTTTTAGAGGCCATCAAAACCTAAAAAAAGCCGAAACTTTGTTAAGTTTCGGCTTTTCTGTTTTTAAACCTGTACTTCGTTATGTGTACCTCTAATTTTTAAATATCCTTAAAGATAGAATGCATTAAACGCTTTTTATCGTTTATACTTTCTTCCAGGGAAATCATGGTCTCTGTTCTTGTTACGCCTTCAATATCATCTATTTGATAGATAATATTTTTGGCTTGCGTAGTGTCCTTAGCTCTAATCTTACAAAAAATATTAAATTTTCCTGTAGTCACATGAGCTACAGTTACATAAGGTATCTCGTTAATGCGCTCTAAAACAAACTGTGTTTGAGACGTTTTATGTAAAAACACTCCAACATAAGCGATAAAAGAGTAGCCTAGTTTTTTATAATCTATGCGCAATGAAGACCCTGTTATAATACCCGCTTCTTCCATCTTTTTTACACGCACATGCACTGTCCCTGCCGAAATTTTTAATTTTTTCGCAATATCTGTAAAAGGAGTACGTGTATTTTCAATAAGCATATCCAGTATGCTGTGGTCCGTATCGTCTAATTTAAATTTAGCCATATTCAATGTTTTTCAGAGTGCAAAAATAAGGTTTTTCCAATCGTAAATAAATTAATTTCACTTAATAAACAGCACAGAATCGTCATTATTGTTGACAATTTCTAAAACTTTTTCTCCAACTTGATATTTTTTTTGAGAATTTACCAATATTTCAGCACCCTTCAAATTAAATTCCTTATGCCCAAAATAAGTTGTAAGTCCGCCAATTTCATCTACATATAACACAAACTGAACAACGTCTCCAACCAATTCTTCCTTGTACTGAAATGCAACATCCTTAGCTTTAGAAAATTCTGGAATCTTTACATTTCTAAGCAATATATCTTTAAAGTTTTTTCTGTTTTCTGGAATCTTACGATACGGTAATATGTTAGTTTCTGGCGCAACTACAATACCGAATAAAGCCAATAAGGCGATACAAACATATTTTCTGGAAGCTTCCCGCTGGTAGTCGTCTGCAATATGACCTGCTTCAAACAAAATAGTAGGCACGCCAGCCATTTGAAAAGAATCTCCTACACAATCTGGATTAAAAGCATCGTCGTAGCGTCCAATTTGCCCCGGAAGTACTGTTTTCAAAACTCCCGTCATTGTTTCTATGTGCTGTATAGCAGTTTTTCGGGAAGGCGTTACACTACGCTTTTTATTTGCGGCAGGAGCCAGAAAGGAAATAGTAGCCGGCTTACCTGTTTTAAAACCGTAAATAGTACGCTGGTCGTGCAGGTTTAAGCACAAGTCTGGGTTTAAATTCTTAAAAATAGTTGCCAGAGCACGGCTTTCAGATTGTGTAAGGTTTTGAGCATCCCGGTTTAAATCTATTTTGTTAGCGTTTTCACGAGTATAATTTGCAGCACCGTCTGGATTTAAAACTGGAATGATGTAAAAAGTATACTCTTGCAAAAAATCTAACATCTCTTTTTTATAAATTTTTTGTTCCGAAACAAGCTTTATAAAATCAAGAATTGCCTTGGTTGTGGTCGCCTCATTTCCATGCATCTGGGACCATCCCAAAACCTTTTCTGTACCATGACCTAATTTTATCATGGGTATTTTTTTTCCTAGTTCCGATGTTCCAATTTCTGAAATTTCATACTCATTTTTATACCGGTTTAACAAGGGTAAAATATGTGCTAAAGTCACATATCTTCCTTGCAAAGTTTTCTCAAAATATTGGCGATAGTCGTTATATAATTTCATTGCTGTTTTTAGTGTGTTACAAAGGTAACACTTGTGAAGTTTACAAATGTAAACAGGTTTTTAAAGTAGAATTGTGGTGTTTTGTAACCAAAATAGAGCTTTTATTCGTTCAAATTTATTTGTTTTATTAAAACTTAATTTAAAATACTTATTATCAGTTATATAAATATATCTATATAAAGTTATAAATTAAATTAAACAAAGTTATTCACTTCTACATTTGTGCTATTAAAAGCAATATGTTACTTTTGTAAACGTTTTCACAGCCCAACATTATTTTACAATGGTAAACAGTGCAGATTTTACAAAAAGGTTAGAAAAAATCCTCGATTACTACGGATTATCTGCTACTGCATTTTCAGAAAAAATAGACTTTAATCGTTCTACAATTTCACACTTAATTTCAGGAAGAAATAAGCCCAGTCTGGAGTTTGTCATGAAGGTAGTTCATACGTTTGAAGAAGTAAATTTATATTGGCTTTTAAACGGAAAAGGCTCCTTCCCTGCTTCTGCTGAAATTGAAAATAATCCGAAAAACCATACACAAAAGTTAAGCCGGGACGCAACTCATTCTGCAACCGAAAATACAGTTGAGAAAAAAGAAACTTTCGTCGTTCCAGATTTAGAAGTACAAAAAAACGTGAATTCAAATGCTATAGACCGCATTGTAATTTTCTATTCCGATGGAACATTTAAGGAATATGTGCCCTAGTATAATGCTGTAGCTTTTTTTTATACAAATAATTTAAATGACTTCAATGTGTGCATAAATTTTCAGAAATTCGCGTATAAAAGCACGCTATGCGATTTTTTCTCCTTGTAGGACTCCTACTTTCTCTTTCAAGCTGTTATCATTCAGAAAGAAATTGTACCGATTTTAAGACCGGGACCTTTGAATTTGAAGCACTTGTAGGCACCCAACTTACCAAAACTACCTTTGTACGTAACGATTCCATAGAAATTGATTACTTTAGAGGAAAAGCAGACACCTCATATATTCGCTGGATTAACGCCTGCGAATATATAGTGACTAAAAAAAATCCGAAAAACCAAGCGGAGAAAAGAGCCATCCACATGAAGATTTTAGCAACAGACGGAGATACCTACACGTTTGAATACAATATTGTAGGCGAAACGAGGAAAGAGCGCGGCACTGCAGTGAAAGTGAGTGGTGATAAATTAAATTTTCATGATTAAAACGAGTAATTAACGTACTAACAATTTTTCCAGACTATGTTTGAAATTCTAACTTCACCCGACGCGCTTGTAGCCTTATTTACGCTTACCTTCCTTGAAATTGTTTTAGGTATAGACAATATTATTTTTATCTCCTTAGCGGCTAGTAAACTTCCTAAAGAGCATCAAAAAAAAGCGACCAACATTGGACTTTTCATGGCCATGTTAATTCGTATTGTTCTCTTATTTGGTATTTCCTGGTTGGTGGCAATGGAGGCTCCGTTTTGGCATATTAATTTACCTTGGATACAAGCAGGAATTAGTGGTCAGGGACTCATACTCATAGCGGGAGGTTTATTTTTACTTTACAAAAGTACCAGTGAAATACACGAAAAGGTTGAAGATAAAGGTCATGATGAACGGCAGGTAGCAAAAGGCCGAAAAACAACACTTACCAAAGCGATTATTCAAATATGCCTTATTAACATTGTGTTTTCTTTCGACTCTATTTTAACAGCGGTTGGGATGACAAACGGTATAAGCGATAATCCAACCGATGCCTTAATTATTATGGTAATCGCCGTAGTAGTATCGGTAATAATCATGATGGTTTTTGCAAACCCGGTAGGACGATTTGTAAACAAGCACCCTACCGTTCAGCTATTAGGACTTTCTTTTTTAATATTAATTGGTTTTATGCTTATAGCCGAAGGAGCACACCTGTCGCACTTAGTAATATTAGGTGGTGAGGTTGGAACAATTCCTAAAGGATATTTGTATTTTACCATTGCATTCTCACTATTTATTGAGTTTATTAATATGCGTTACCGCAAAACAACCAGTGAAATTGTGACCACCCATCCAGAGCGAATTGATGAAGAGTAAAATTATAAAACCAACGCCATGAACACATTTAAAACCAGCTGGGACAAAAAAGAATTAGCCGCTTACATTTTATTGTACTGCGCAAATGCAAATTACCAAGAAGATCCCGAAGAGATAGAGCTTATTCGTTCTAAGGTTGATAAGGCCGATTACAAGGCTATTCGTAAAGAGTTTGAAGCGGATAATGACTACCAAAGTATTCAAAAGATAGAAGCTGCTGTAGACAGGCTTGGCTATTCGAAAAAAGAAATTAATGTCCTTATTTCAGAAATGAAAACATTGTTTCTCTCTGACGGGCATTATGATGAAACAGAAAAAATGTTGTTCTTAGGATTAAAAAAAATATTGAAAATTTCATAATTCGCCTTTTTTTGGAAACCACAGCAGAACAATATTGGACACATCGCTACCAGCAAGACCAGACGGGATGGGACGTTGGTAGTATTACTACTCCCCTAAAAACATATATTGAGCAAATAACAGATAAAAACCTACGCATCCTCATTCCCGGCGCGGGGAATGCTTATGAAGCTGAATTCCTTCATAAAAAGGGATTTAAAAACGTTCATATACTGGATATATCTAATTTTCCGTTGGAAAATTTTAAAAATCGAAATCCTACCTTTCCAAAAGCACATATTCACCACCAAAATTTTTTTAAACACAAAGGCAGCTATGATCTGGTTCTGGAACAAACATTTTTCTGTTCTTTTGAGCCAGACCAGATGACACGGGTAAAATATGCTACCAAAATGGCATCCCTACTGGTTCCTAAAGGAAAACTGGTGGGTTTGCTCATGGATAGTTCAAAAATGGAAGATAATGAGTTTCGCCCCTTTGGTGCTACTAAAGCCGACTACAGAACGTATTTGAAGCCATATTTCGATATCATTGTCCTGGAAGAATGTCATAATTCTATAGCATCCAGAAAAGAAAATGAATTGTTCGGGATATTTCAGAAGAAAGCTATAACAAAAACCCAGAAAAACAACCCGTTGCACGGAATTACATTAAAAACGATAGTTACCGAGCTTGTTGAAAGATACGGTTGGGAGGAGCTAGGAAAACGCGTTCAGATTAATAGCTTTGTAACTAACCCTTCTGTAAATTCCAGTCTGAAATTTTTAAGAAGAACGCCTTGGGCAAGAGAAAAAGTGGAACAATTATATATATACACTTTTAAAAAATGATTTAAAATCTTTAGTTTTTCATTGAAAAACAATTCCGACCTTTACTGCATGACAGAATTACAATTTTTACAGCAAGAGGTTTTTAAAGACGTAACCAATCTCAATAAAAAGGCAGAAAAAGCCGAGGACTATAAATTTTCGGAAGAAGACTTTGCCACAGTTATTGAACGCGCTGGTTTTTTTGGTATAAGTATCTACAGCATAAATACCTGGGCTAAAAACACTTCGTTTGGTGCTACCATACATCAAGACCACAATAAGAAAGCATCAGATAAAAGGTGGTATCGAAAGGCGTTTAATACATTTAAACACCGGCAGGAAGGATTAAAATACGCAGCCACGTATAAAGTGCCTGCTAAATTACTTTCTAGGTATACCCCACAGCGCAAAGAAGAGGAATAAAAAGCTAAATTTTATTTATGCGCCTTCTGTTTTATAGCTAAACAACTCGTTTAGCATATCATACAAGGTTTCTTTATGTATGGGTTTGGTTAGATAATCTTTCATCCCGGAAGCTTTAGCTTTTTGAATAGCTTCTAAGGTAACATCGGCAGAAACACCTAAAATGATTGCTGAAGGATTCATTTCTAATATCTTTTGAGTTGTTTCAAAACCATCCATATCTGGCATATGGACGTCCATAAAAATAATATCGTACCTTGTTAGTGCTAATTTTGCCAACCCTTCTCTCCCACTTCCCACAGTATCAACTTTTGCCCCGGTCTTTTGAAGAAAATTAAATAAAATCATCCTATTAATTCTATTATCATCTATAATAAGACAATTTTGTCGTAAAAGATTTGGCACTGGGTTGTCAATTGAATTCTTAGGTGTTGTGGTAGTAGCCATAGGCAAAGGCAAGGTTATAGTAAAGCTACTTCCTTTATGTTCTTCGCTTTTTACCTCAATTGTTCCCCCCAAAAGCTGCACAAGCTCCTGCGTTATCGCCAAACCTAAACCACCTCCTTCATGTCGTTTTCTGGTTCCGTTTTCCACCTGAACAAATCGTTTAAAGATCGAGCTCAACTTATCCTTTGGGATCCCAACACCCGTATCGGATACAGTAATCTCTACAATAAGTGTATTACTTTCTATATATTCATTATAAAAAACCTCAATAGTTCCTCTAGGTGTAAATTTTATAGCATTAGAGAGAAGATTTGTAATAATCTGATTGAATTTTGTACTGTCTGACAGAACCGAATAACATTTTTTCTCAGGAATATGAAATTCTAAATTCAGTTTATTTTCCAGTATTTGCGATTTATAGGTTGCTACAATCTTATGGAGGTTTTGAGAAGGCTTAAATATTTCTTTCGCAACTACAGTTTTACCAGCTTCAATTTTATTAATATCTAATATATCGTTTACCAGACTCAATAAATTTTGAGCAGAATTTTTCATCAGTTTTAGATAGAGTCGTTCATTTCGCAATAATTCTTTTGCGTGTAGTATTTCTACAAAACCAAGAATAGCATTCAGTGGTGTTCGTATCTCGTGGCTCATGTTAGAAATAAAATCAGATTTATGCATGGAAGCTTCCTGGGCAGCTAATTTCTGTTTTTCAAGATCCTGATTTAATTGAGTTAAGGTTTTATTAATCGAAATTTGTTGGTCTGTGCGTTCTCTCGACCGTAAAAAATACATAATAAGAAAACCTACGATGAGTGAAATTAAAAGTCCATAACTCAATACTGTTTTCTGAATAATATCACGTCCCTTATACAATGTATTTCCAGCCAACTCAAGTTGAAAATTCCAAACATTAGAGGCATTAGGTATTGGCTTTACCACACTAGAAAACTGCTTGCTATCGGGAAACTCTTTAGAATTAAGATTATTAAACCGGTAAAATTCAGTTCCATTTTCGTCAACAAGTTGTATGTCCAGATTTTCAAGGTTTTTGTTTAAATCGTTGAACTGCTTTTCAAAATCCATTCCAGCCGATACTGTACCATAAAATTCACCCTTAATATATATAGGAACATCTACCAAAAAAGCACTTCCTTTTTGTGTTAGGTCTACCCAGGATGTCATATTAGACTGGTCTCTTTTACTATTTTTAATCCAGTCGCTATACCTGTACTCAATAGATTTAATATCTAACAGATACGCGGCTTGATTTTCTTTAAGAGGGTGGATTTTACGTATTATCCCGTCACTATCTATCCATTCTATAAATTTTATTGCCGGGTGTTGCCTCATGATGCGGGCGGCATCTCTTTCAAAATAGATCATGAACTCCCCATCGCTTTCTTCAATTCTAGCCGTTAGGTTTTCTAAAGAGGTTATATTATTACGAACCGTACGTTCGAAATCTGTAACAACGATAGTGCCCAATGTGCGAATTTGATCCTCTAGCTCCTGTTCGAGCTGTTTATTGGTTTCCAAATAAATGAAAACACAAATCACAGCCAGAATTGTAGATGCGCTAATAGCTATTAAATAGGTACGCTTGGGGTTTAGACGTAACATAAAGGTTTATTCTGAAAATAGCATTTCTAAGAAATGGAAGACTTTTCCTACAATTATACAAACATTAAATTTATTTTGTAGACTTATTCTTTAAAACTGTATTTTGTTCTTCGAGAAGTCGCTCAATATTTGAAAGTAGTTCAATATTTTTGGGGGTTTCAACTGTTTTATTTTTAGGGTCTTCCGCTTTTTTCTTAAAACGATTGATAAATTTTATGACTACAAAAATAGTAAGTGCGATAATTATAAAATCTACAAGCACTTCCAAGAGTTCTCCATATCCAATAGCAACTTCGGCTACTTCTTCAGTTCCTTCTCTTAAGACATACCGCTTGTCTACCAGGTTTACATCGTCTGTAAGTAATGACAGAGGAGGCATAACAACCTTTTTAACCAGGGTATTTACCACATTATTAAAAGCGGTACCAATTATAATACCCACCGCCATGTCGATCATATTACCTTTTACAGCAAAGTTTTTAAACTCCTGAACGAAACTTTTCATGAACTACTTAATTTTCTTGATTTACTAAATTTAAGCTAAGTTTTAAACGTATTATTTTCTTTACCGATTGGTATACCTGGTTTTTATAAACCTCATCTGTCTCCATCTCTTTTAAAATAGCTGAAATGGTCTCCGTTTCATCTATAGGCATAAGCAACATATCGCACCCTGCTTTTGAAGCCAGTAAAGGAGCATTATCGATTATAGTTACAGCTTTCATAATGTTAAGCGCATCGGTAATAATGAGGCCTCTAAAGCCTAATTTTTCTTTTAATAATCCTGTGACAATACTTCTTGAACAACTGGCGGGTAAGCCATTTGTGTCATACTCTGGATTATTTGTAATGGTTATATGTGCCATCATAATAGCAAGCACACCTTTTTCTATTAAGGGTGGGTACACCTCCAGCTCTTGTAGCGGTCCATCTATATACACAGATTTTTTATGGGTATCTCCTGTAACCAGACCGTGACCTGGAAAATGTTTTGCGGTGGCTATAATATTTTGCGCTTGTGTGGTTTTTATAAATTGCTGGCTTAGTGCAATTACGGTATCCTTAGTATTACCAAAACTTCGGTTTTTTATGGCTTCATTTGCAGGACTAATATCTACAACAGGAGCAAAATTTTGATGAAAACCAATTTCTGAAAGCTTGGTATTAATTATGCTTGCAATAGAATCTGCCTGGGCTGTAGTTTTAATGTCTATGGTATTCATTAAAGCTGCCGTACCCAACAACCTCCCGTTGTACAGACTTGGCTCTGCATCTATTGAAAACAATAAAGGTAATTGGCCCATATTTTTAGCAATTGCATTAAGGCTATCTATAACGCGTTTATGGTTTGCTGAAGTTCCTTTTAAAAATACTACCCCTCCCAGTTTATTTTCCCTTGCCAGCTGCAGCACAACATTTTCAGGCTTCCCCAGTTCTCCAGCCGAAGTCACAATCATTTGTGCCACCCGTTCTTTATCACTCAAGGCCTGAAAAATAGTATCCACCCTATGTTCCAATTCGGGATTATACTCATAAAACTGCTCGAGGGAATATTCGGTTTGAGCGTTTCCTTTTGCGAAGACAAAAAGCACTAACGCAACCCCGGTGGCAAATAATGTAAGTTTTGAACGCATAGGTAATTAAAATAAAGAGGCTTGCCCATCGCCACCAACTGGGGGTTCTTCGTCGGTTTTGGAGGTGGTATTCGTTTGGTTTTCTGTTTCGCTGTTTAGTTCTTCTTCATCAACCACATTCAGTTCTTCGGTTTTCTTTTGTTCAGGTGCTTCATACGGCAAAGAGGACAACG
>PANU01000035.1 GCA_002707745.1 Flavobacteriaceae bacterium | reverse complement strand
TTCCTTACGTAAGAAAAAAATTTCAAGAAATTATGAAAAAACGGGAACGGGAAATGCGTCCCTATTGGAACGCATTATAGATTAAAAAACCGAATATCAAAATTAACCATCCTGCTGCACGTGGGTACATGATCCCTAATAACAGCAAAACAAATAGCGTTGCCCCGTTCATGCGGTTCTCTTCTGATGCTCTTCGTGCTCCTTATAGTCGTCACGCAAGGCTTTTGATATCTCAGTGTAATTAACTGCATCGAGAAACGCTAACGCATAACTAGCCATAAAAGACCGACTGACAAAAAGATGTCTGCTTTCGTCTGTGTCACTGCAAACCACATCTTCTACATATTCCTTTAAGAGATCCGGTTCGAACTTTGGGGCCAAGTGATCTACAGGCTCCCAGTTGTCTATGATTTCAAGCTTCACGCGCCACGTTTCGTAGTTTGTCCAACCATTATAAGTTTTATCTTGCATAATATACTCCTTTGTTGAAAAATTTATATGCAGCTACAGGTTACCTGGTAACAGTCTGATGGTCAAGAACTTTTTTAACAAACCCCTAGTTTTCTGGGAGTTTTGTCGGTCGTTAACTTCCCACGAAGCCGGCGAGCGCGCCCGTGCGCCAGCTCCTTTAACGTACGAAACTAAAAAACAATAAAAATAACAACGGGAACGGGAAACGGGATTTCATGTAGCTGCCTGGCCATCCGGGCCGCACGCCACCAGGGCTTTTAACAACCCAGAAGGATTATCAATAAAACGGGAAACGGGAAACGGGATTCCAGGTTCACGTACCTGTAGAAGTTCAAGCACTCTTAAAGAGGCACGCTGATTGAGAATAAAGCAATTGCCTCCTGCTCTTTGTCTTTTTAAATGCCAATTAATCTGATACTTTGATAAACCACAATTCTTAGCTTCATTTGCTTTTAATTCTAACCAAAACTCACAATCCTCTATACATGCGTTAATATCAGGTATTCCGTTGATTGTAGAACTTTCAATCCTAACCAAATGCCATCTCTTTTTTGTTTTTTGAATCAAGTTAATGCGTTGCCACAATTTAGACTCTTTTGTCCTCATTTAATCTGATTTTTCTGGTGTAATATCAATAATATTCTTTGCGTCATGTATTCTATTTTCTAATTCCTGTAGCCTTTTTTCTAATTGTTCACGTGACATTCCCTCTAATGTACTATGTGTTACCTCTTTTTTGTCTACAAAAAGACCTGCTAATTGGCCTGATCTAAACTCTGCATTTATAGCGCCTGTATATTGACCTTTTTGTTCTGCACCATCTCTTAATCTCTCAAAAGTTTTAAATCGTCTGAGTTTATCTTTTTCATAAATTTCTTTTTCTTCGCTTAGTTTAATTTCTAAATATCTGCAAACATGTGGGTTCAATATAGGGTTTGTAAGTCTGCTTGCTAAAACCATGGCTCCGTTTTTGTTTTTAGATTTGTAGCCAGCTTGCAATAAGGCGTCAACTTTTGAAATACTGCCCCAATGTTTCACCAGTATTTCTACAAATAATTTTTGTTTTGGTGTCAAATCCTGTACGGTTCTTACTATTTTTTTCTTTTGTGGCATGTGTTCAGTATAATACATTTTCTTAGAAAAAAAATATTTTAAAAATAAATGCAGCACCCGGTCCATAAGAACTTAGGTATTTTCCTAGTTTTTGGGAAAAATTCCTAAAACTTTCCCAATACTTTTTGTAAAAAACCTTGGTTTTCTGCTATTTTTCCTAGTTTCCTAAAATATTTGCTTATTTTACCTTTTAATTTAAAAAAAAAGTTGTAAGGAGCTGCATTATAGGAAAAAACATATATTTGTTGACTTCATCATTATAAATTGTATTATTAATTTACCTTTGTTGAATGGTGGGGTAGCATGTCATTAGATTTTGTCACAATTAATCATTTTTATGCTACCCTATTATCATGGAAACATTTAAAATCTTAGAAATAATTTGTTCAGTAAGTGCGGTCATATCTATCTACTGTTATGGTAATGGATCTTGGTATGCTCCTTTAATAGGATTATTTAGCCAAGTATTTTGGGTATGGTGGTCTATTGCTGGCTCTTTTGAGTCAATGATACTATTATGCATTGCAATGATTATTACACATTTTATAAATATAAAAAAATTAAAAACTATACAAAAGCTGAAACAAATATTGTGGAAGTAAACTCAGTTGATGTAGCATAGACAGTTTTTCTAATTGAATCTAAACGTTTTCTTATAATTTTTTTTTCATCTTTAGATAAATTTTCCATACTAATATAGACTTTGTTATATACATGCCACATAACTTGTCGTTCAGTAAATCTGATATTTTGTAATCGTAATGCTTTAATATAAGATTCCATTATGTCATCCGGATCTAACTGACCGTAATAACAAACCAAATCAAAATCTTTTTTTCGTTTTAATATCCAATTATGCGCTGAAATTTTATCTAAAGATGCTTTTCTATCGCTATGTAATAACATTGTGTCTTCCAAAGCATTAACAACAACAGATCGCCACAACTTTTCTTCTGGCTCAAGTTTTTCATCATTTGCTAAAGTACGAGCAAATTTTAAACCCATTGTTTTTAATAAAACGGAAGAAACATTCATTAATGACCGTACGTTTTAATTAATTCTACAAGCACCATTTTGTATCGTGCGGTTATTCCTTTTTCAATGCCTTGCGACAAAAAATGTTGATAATCTAAATACACACCATTTATAAAATCAAATCTATCTGCAGCGCTCATACTACCTGGATTGACCAATTCTATATCATTATCCATGTCTTTGAATAAAGTGTCCCATTTAATTTTTTTTTTCATGACTTTATTAGTATATTTATTTGACATTGTTCTTACTACCCTTAATCACTTTAAAACTCTCATATTTCTTCTTTTTTGCCTCTCTTTGTATTCTTTTAATATCTGCCATAATTGTAAACACATCATCTTCTTCATATTCATAGTTCAAACCACAAAATAAATTGTACATGATATCAGTAATTTGTGTGTATTCATCTTTATTTAACCTTATAGCCAAAAGTTGTAGCGCTTCTATAAATCTTTTATTATTATTATGCATGAAAATCCTTTTGTTAAAGTTATCTGGTCACTGGGTCGTGATTCGTGCAGCTTTACAAATTATTTTTTTTTCATGTCTCTTTGATACTTAATATTTTTAGACTTATATGTTGGTAGTTGACTATCGCAATTGTGACATATAAATCTTAGGTTATTAATCCTATTATCTTTATTATTACCATTGATGTGATCTAATACAAGAGAAAGTTTTTTTCCCTTCCATGTTCCTTTATTTTTACAAATAGAACATTCATACTTAAATTTAAATTCTTTTAACAAACGTTCTTTTATTCGAGTTCGGTTAGTATAAGTAGAGTTTTCTACAAATACATGCTCGTTAGGTATACGTTTATATTTATTGTAGCCCACGTCTGCCGGACCCTTTACATTGGTCACATGCAATTGTTTGTAATATTTTTGGTTTTCGTATTCTTACACGTTTGGTAATAAAGTACCCGTGACCTTTACAATTGTCACAAAGTTCATAAATTTCGTCTTCTTCTTTTTTTACCATTTGTCTGTACTGTACAAAAACGACATGTCACCCCATTTGTCGTAGTATAACTACTTAAGTGATAGTCTACCTTACAATTCTTACAAGTAAACATGCCCGTCCAACAGTCTTTAGAAGACATTACTTTTTAAGGACTGTATAATATTTAAGATATTCTTTAGGTACTTTGACATAACTGCCAGAACTTGTTTGCGCTCTATGCCCTTTTGCATCACAGACATAATGATCTTCGGTGATGTAAGTTAAAGTTGGTGTTACTGTATATACCATTATTTTTTTTTTAAAACAGGTTTAAAAGAAGGTTTAGCCATGGGCTTTGGTAAATATTCTTTCATGTCTTCAATAAATTTTTGTTCTCCAGGTGTAGGTGTTTTTTGAAATTTTTGACGTGCGGTAAAAGATTTACTGTCAATACATATATACCCTGAAATAATTTTTTCTCTATATTTATGAGTTTGCTTAGCTTTTTTCAAAACATCTGCCGCATCCAAACAAGTTGGAATGCGGCCAATGTAAGCTTCTTCGTATGAATTACCACCCCCTATTAAAAGAAACAGAAACATTGATGTTTCTTTAATCATTTTTTTTCACACACATTTGTTTATAATAAACTCTACCAAACAAAGTTATTGCAGGATTTTCTGGAGGTCTTGATTCTATTCGTTCCCATTTACAATCCATAGTTTTTTCGGCATGTGCCTTAGCGTGAAAAAAATCTATGTTTTTGACTGTCCACACATTCAGTATAGCTCCTAAAATTAATGACTCTAACATTGTTTGCTCCCTTCTTTTAATTTGCAAAATATATATATGTGATCTTTAAAATGTGTACAACTTTGTACAGATTCTGCTTTCATCAAATTACCACCATACTCAAAATCAGATCCGGATACAATCCCTAAATAATTTGGTGCAGAAATGTGTATACCCGCACAATAGTCACTATGTTGCAAACTATCATCTCGATAGGCTTGACCATAGTTTCTATCCCCGCGCACTAATAAAAAAGATGCCCATCTAGGTTCTGTCATGAGAGGCCTCTCCATTAATAAGTGATTTTTTAAATTGTTCAATACTTAACTTTTTTTCAGCAGCTAAGTAAGCAACATATTCGTTTACTAATTTGGTAATCATACCAGCAGGTGCTCTGTATTTAATACCACACAAACCTTTTAATAAAGCATGTGTTTCAACAGGCACTGCGACACTTTTAAATTTTTTTATATCCATCATTTCTCCTTTCTTTAATCATGGCAAAAACAAGTATCGGTGGATTGATCGTACTCAAACAAATCTAATTGGTTTTGTGTTTGTTCCAATAAACCTCTGTATGAAGCACGGTCTTTCCTAAATTTGTGGGCAAGCTGATTCCCACCAATTTTCTTTTCTTCTTGAGCAATCCACCAATCAGCTAACTTGGGGTCGCTTTTCATGATATTCATGATTGTATTTTTTCCTTTTAAAAAACACATATCACAATTACCTTGCGGTGTTTTACCACCGATATTTGGTAAACGCAGATCAAAATCGTTGTTTGTCCAAAACTTAAACACGTCATGAACAGTGACCCGTGCTGCGTGCAACGGAGCTTCTGTTTCCCAACGTTCTTTTTTCTTGCGGTTATGTATTCTAGCTACTCGATGTCTTTCATCATAACGTAGTCCTACATAATTATTCCAATATTCAAAATCTTTCCAAAACATACAATAAGCACGCATTGCTTTTATTTTTAAATAGCTTGTACAATACCTGGTAACAGGGTTTGGTAAAAAAGCTTTACTATCAATCAATCTCTCAAAAGGTTCGCCTTTACGACTAGCTGTTTCATAATTTACAACATCGAGATTATGTTCTGAATTTTCGTTCCACTCTATCCACACAATAGGTACATTCCATTTATCAGAACATTCTTGTACAAAGTCTAAAGTTTGTGGCATTTCTTTACCTGTATTAGAAAAAACAACAGGCAAGTCTTCCGGTAGTTTATTATCATATTCATCTAAAATTTTTCGTAGCATATAGCCACTTGTTCTACCCCCAGAAAAACTAATAACTCCTGGGGTTTCTAATTTGTATGCACTCATATAATTACCATAGTAAAGATTGCTATTACAACCAATACTAACTTAGGAAACATAAACATTAAAGCACCTATCAATATCCACAAACTAGGGTATTTCATTGTCTCTACCCTCTAGTTCGCTATCAATAAAACGCTCAGCAATATCAACACCTAAATCTTTTATTTGATTCACATATTTACCTATTTCAGTAGTATTTCTGATATCCTCTCCGTCATACGTGGTGCTTGGCATAGAAGATAACAAAGCGTCCATTTCTTTAACAAAATGTAAAAATGCAGCAGATTTCGTTTTAAACTTCATTACACGTACACCTTGGTCTTAACTTCATATAATTTAGATTTTTCTTTTAAAAACCGCGCAGACAATTCCCCGCACAAAAGATTAGCTTGTTTCTCTGTAATTTTACCAGAATCTTGAAATTCGTAAATTTCATTTAAAAAATAATGCATAGTATCTAAGTTAACATATTTATGATTTTTTATTCTTTTTTTATATTCTTTTATCATTGTACCTCCTTGTTGATAATAAATAAATGTATCGTATTAGCATGGGATATGTCAAGCAATATTGACAAATACATATAATTTGATATTTTTTAATATGAAAGGAGTGCATATGGAACCATTGGTTGCACAAAAAATGGCTTTAGAATCTCAATGGAACGCAAGTTACACTACAACAGGCGTATACTCATTAGAGATGAAAAATATTGAAAAAAAAATTGATGTTATAAAACAAGCATTAGTTTTAAAAGATATAGCCAACGCAAAACAAACTAGGTAGCTTCTCCAAAGTCTTTGCCTAATGCAATGTCCACCACACTTGGAACCTTCAGTTCCACGCAAGACTCCATCTCTTTCACTATTTTATTTACTTGCTCCTGATTCTCAATATTAAAACATAATTCATCATGTATTTGTAATAATGGTGTAAAACCTATTTCATGACAGGAAACAATAGCTTGTTTGGTTTGATCGGCTGCAGATCCTTGAATTAATCTATTTAAAGCTTTGTAAGTAAATGCACGTTTTATGTTACTGGCTCCATATTTAGCAGAAGCGTTCTCAAATGTTTCCGGAGTATGTATACCAAAATCTCTTGTTTCCCACATATCAAATCTACATTTACGACCTAGTTTTGTTCTAATAACCCCTTCATCATTTGCTTTTTTCATACAACGATCAGATAGTTGTTTAACAAAAGGCACTTTATTATTATACTTATTAATTAAATCAGTAGCTTCTTTAAACTCTAATCCTAACATGTTAGCTAACTTATTTTTGCCCATACCATACATTAAACCTAAGCCAATAGTCTTTGCTTGCTTTCGTTCAATACCACAAATGTCCGCTACAGTTTGATGAAAATCTGCATCAGCATTAGCGTAGGCCTCTACTAATTCCTGAGAGCCTTGATAACCCTCTCCAATTGAAGCTGCATAATGAACTACAAGTCTTGGCTCCTGTTGTGAATAATCAAAGCTACCCCATTGACAACCTTCGTCTGGTAAAAACAAACCTCTTATCAAAGGGCCAAACTCTTTGTTTCGAGCTGGTAATTGTTGTAGGTTTGGAGCAGACATAGATAATCTACCACTTACTGTGCCTCCGGTGTCTGAACGCAATTGATTAATTTCACCATGTATTCGTCCCTTATGTTCAAACTTCATAATAGAGTTTAGAAAAGTATTATGAAACTTATTTACTTCTCGAGCTTGCACAATTAATTTAGATATTTCGTGGTTGCTATTGACTAGCCAGTTTTGAGTAAAACTAGGCTCTCCTGATTTAGGTGTTTTAGGATAGTCAATACCAAGTTTATCAAAAGCAAAACCTATCTGTCGAGCTGCCCATATATCAACATCTTTACCTGTTAGTTTTTTTATTTTTTGTAAGATAATAGTTTCTTTATTCATAAAGTCTTTTTTTAAAGACTCTGCTTTTTCCTTATCAACTCTAATTCCTTTTTTACGCATTTGAATTAAAATTGGCAGAAGCTTACTTTCTAATTCCCAAATTGTCTCTAAATTTTGATTATATATTTCTGTTTTAAATCTTTGCCACAAAAGGTACGTGAGGCGTGCATCTTGTTCTGCGTAATATCCCACATGTTCTGCAGGCAACTTCCACATCTCTCCCTTTGGATCTACCCCGTGCGCTTTTGCAGCTTCTTTTAAATCAGTTTCCGCTTTTAATTCACCTAAATAATCTTTAGCTAAAGCATTTAATCTATAAGTATATCTATTTTCATCAATTAACGCACCTGCAACCATAGTATCAACAATACTACCTTTCACAGGTATACCATAAGCTTGCAACCAACCTACATCATATTGAGCATTATGAAATATTTTTGTATTTGGTAAAGAACAAACATCGTGCATATACTGTAACACTTGTTCCTTAATTAAATTACCACCACCAAAATGACCAAAAGGATAATAACCCTCCCAACCTTCTGTAGCTACAGCAAAACCTATAATTTCACCGTTTCCCGTTGCCCAACCGGCACCTTGTCCATTATTTATACCCTCATCTCTTGTTTCTAAATCTATTGCTATTTCTTTAACGTCAGATAAATCTTTATAATCGCTTGGTGCAGACCAAATGTGTTTTTTAAAATTAAATGTTAATTGTAAACTTGTCATTGTTCTGCTTGTATTATAGCGTTTCCTATTTCAAATGCAATTTGAGGGACTATTGAATTACCTAAAGTTTTTATTCTTTGGTTTCTAGTTGAGTCCAATTCTGAGGATAACCCATTAGGAATTCCAAAAAATTTGGATTCAACTTCCCACCAGGTTTCTGTTTCATTATCTTTATCGGAAGTGTGTCTGACTTCCTGTTCATGTTGGCCGGACTCAGTGTCGTGTCTCTGTAATCCCTTGCGTTTGGCGTTGGGTACATCCATTCGTGCACTGGTTTTTCTGCATGATAGTCTTTGATTGCTGTTAATATATTTATCTGACCCTTTGGGTTGTTCTTCAAACTTTCCTGGCTCCGTGGACCGCGAGCCGAGTCCCAAGCATTGGGAGTTGGTATCATTTTTGGATGGTTTCCCCAACTGCCTTGATCTCTCGTGTACATACTGGGAGAGCCTTGATTCCCGGTTGCTGTCGGAGTGTGCAATAATCCAAACCCGGTTTCTTTGATGCCATGCACCTTTGCCTGAAGCTGGAATAACGAAACATTGGACTTCGAAACCTTCACTTTCCAAGTCATTGTGCACCTGTCGGAGGACCATGCCGTCTTCGATGTTAATAATGCCTTGCACATTTTCCCCAATAACCCACCTTGGTTTAACCTCGGAAATGACTCGTAACATTTCTGGCCAGAGGTAGCGCTCGTCACTTGTTCCTTTTTGTTTTCCTGCTTGACTGAATCCTTGACAGGGAAAGCCTCCAGTAACGACATCTGCTTGTATTGTTGTTCCATTTATACTCCTTACATCATCAAATATATTAATATTAGGATAATTTTTAGCCAATACCCTCTGACAAAATTTATCCTGTTCACAAAAACCTACAGTTTCAAAACCTCCTGTAGATTCTAAACCCCTACTAAACCCACCGATACCTGCAAATAAATCCAATACCTTAAGTGTCATCAGAATAATCTCTTTCTTTAATAAACTCTAGATAATGAATTGCTTTGTCAATATCTGCAGCTCCTTTACCCGTTGGCTTGTCATGTCTACACGTGTATTTAATGACATTACCCTCTGCAAATAATAACTTGTTCTCATTAATAAATTTTACAGGTTGGATTTTAAGTAGCTTGTAATGGGCACTACCCTTTTTGTATAGGCTCATATTCTTCCTTTATTTCATCTAAAAGTTGTCTGTAAGTCAATTTATTTTTGTCTTCAATAAATTCTACTGTAAGTAAATAACGCGTGGTATCTAAATTAATAACCATGTGTTCTTCTTGATTGTTAAATAAAAACCTTGTTCCAGGTGTATAATAAAGCTCAGTTATGGTATGAGCAACTTCTTGTTTGTCTCGAAAGAAACAATGATCGTTGTTTGAATTATGATTTATTAAATAATTAACACAAACACCGCGATTAGAATCTTTATGCCAATTGTAAATTGTGTGCGGAGGTAATCTTAATATACCAGCTTTAAAAGGGTGGTTTCTAAAAAGCCAATTATAAAAAGGATCTCTAGTTAATATATCAGGAAAAACTAAAGTAGCGTCAAAATTAAAATATTTTATCCAATCAGTTTTTTTACTGTGAATTATTTTCATTAATTTAGGTTCATAATAACTGTCTAAAGGCAATTCATAAAAAAACTTGTTCATGCGCTCTCCTGTAAATAAACAAAGTAGTCTTGTCCAATTGGATAATTATACCTATGATCTGTGCTTAAAATATGTAAAGTGTCCTTTGCTCTTGTAACCCCTGTATAATATACCCTTTTCTCATCTGATTGTTCAAGTTTATTCTTATTTATAAAAGAGGCAGGCCAATTAGTTTTAGAATAAATTAAAACGTTGTTAGCTTCCCCTCCTTTAACAGAATGTATTGTATCTATAATTATTTGAGGATTCTTATCTAAAATTTTTTGCCCGTACCTTTTTAATAGTCTTATAAAATATCCTATTTGATCCGGTTTAAAATTTCTTTTTAAAACTTCCCACCAAGGAAGACTGATTGCTTTATCTGGTAAATCTAAACCACACCATTCTTTTAATTCTTTAAAATTATATTCTTGGTAGTCAGGTAAATTTGACCAAAAACTAGCGCGCCTAAAACTTAAATCTTGAAGCTCCCTAATATATTTAAACATGTTTTCAGCTACAGCTTTGTTTATTTTTTTATTGTTGTTTATTGTTGTCCAGGCTTTAATGGCCTGCCATTGTTTTATATCAAAGGACTTATTACCTCTGTTATCTGCATAATAAAGACCTGCGTTTTTTGCACACATTCTTAACTCATTTACAGTAGAGTTTACCCTACCTAAAACATACCAAGTACCAGGTAAATCTCCTATAGGTATTTCTTTAAAATTTAAATACCTCTTTACTAATCCTTTTTTAGATAAACAATTATACTCTTTTTCCACACTATCAAGAATGCCTCTTCTTATAACTTTTGAAAAATGATGAATAGCTGCACCAAAACGTCTTGTTTGTCTTAAAACGACTTTTCTGCCAGGAAAGTATGTTGTAAAATATTTAGGATCTGCACCATTCCATTTATATATACCTTGGTCATCATCTCCTGCTAAATAGATACGTTTAACTTTTTTTGACATTTTAAGAATCACAGACCATTGTAAAGGTGTAAAATCTTGTGCCTCATCTAAAATTAAAACCTCTAGCTCAGGAAAATCTACCTCTTCAATTGTTCGTTCAATCATGTCTGTAAAATCAATAAAAGATTCTTTTTTGTAATGTTTATAAGTATCAATCTTTCTTAAAAATACATCTAAACTATCTCTTTTATAAGACTCCTCTTTGTATACTAATTTAGGATCTACTAACATATTTCTAGCTTTGTCATAAACACCCAAAGACCAATCCTTATATTGAAAATTATCATCAGCCAATCTTGTGTCAGATGTCTTTATAATTCTTGCCTGTAAAGCATAATCCAACATACAGTTCTTTGGGTCAAAAACTTCTTCATCAAAATATCTCCTGCAATATTTGTGAAGTGTTTTAAACCGGGCAAAGTCATCTTCAGTGTATTGAGTAAATGTAGCTAAAGCCCTATCCCGTGCGGTATCTACTGCTTTGTTTGTAAAAGATATAAATGCAATATTATTAGGGTGAACTCCTTTGTTCAAATATCCCTTTAATACACGCTCAATTAAAGTATGGGTTTTACCCGTTCCAGGAGGACCAAATATTTTAATTGTTTTCTTGTGTATGTTCTTTAAACTTTGTTGCATGGTAGTCATCGTCCATCTCACTTACTTCGTCTTTTGGTTTAGCTTTAATCATCTGATGGTTTACGAAGTCAGGCATTTCTACACACCAAACATTCTTTTCACCCTCATGGTAATCTTTTCGTTTACATCCTATAATTCTTAAGGCATCAGCAGTCGTGTTGAACATTTTTGATCCATTTTTTTTTAAAAATTTATCTAATGTTAGTTTTTTAAAATAACAAATATTACTTTTAGATTCTAACACTACGTACCCGTCTTTAAGTTTATCAAATTTATCCTGTTCAATATGTGATTCAAAAAAATCTTTTAATACAGAATACCTCTCTTCTTCTAATGTGTCAGTATAAGCGTGTTCTTTACTTTCCTGTGACTTGTCTACTATTCCCTTCATCAACAATTCAAAAGGACTCGGACCTTTTCTTGGTTTTGGTAGAGTAAGCCAATATATACGATGCCTTAACAATTTAATTCTAAAAGATTTTTCATCTTTCATGTCTTCTGGTGTAATAATTATGTGTTGGTTTTTGTAATCAAATTCATACCAAATATTTTTAGTATCTTGTATATAAGTTATATTTTCAAAGGCATCTATTATTTCCGGTATAGCTTCCCCTATACCTAATCGTCTAGTCTTGCATAAATCCTTATTGCAAATAGGTTGATACTCTGGATGTTTTGGAGGACATTGGAATTCATAGCCTTGCTTATGTACAGACTTAGCTAATGATGAGACTTCTTGCCTATCTAATGGTTTATTAAATATTTGTTGATTTCTATTTTGCGCAATATCCTCAATTTGTTGTACTGTAAGAGCATTATTTTTTTTCATTTCTAACACAAGCACATTAAATAAATAATTATTTCTGTTACTACCAGACCAACCCTCCTGTATTAATTTTTGTACGCACGGAGGATAATGACTCCATTCAGATTCAGCAGAATACTCCTGCACTTTAAAATTATAAAAATCTTTAGGATCTATTTTCTTTTGTTCAGCTAATTCAACAAAGCGACCAACCATAATAGGAGTATTGTTATCGTCAAAAGCAAACTCCATTGAGGCGTTCATATTATGATAGGGCATATTAACAGCTTTATTACAAGGAAAAACTTCTTGAGCAAGGAAATATTGCTCATTAATTTGTGATAGTTTAAAAATAACTTTGTCAACATCTGCAAAATTATTAAAGAATATAAATATATGTAAACCACCCGACTTAGACTTTACCGGTACAAAAGGTAAATTATATTTTTTAATAATTTCTACATACTTTTTTTCAGAATAATCTTTGTAGTTATTCGGATCTACATCAATACAACCCCAAAGACATTTACCATCTTTTTCAGGTTTTAAACCTAAACGCAGTTTACCTTCCAGATGTTGTTGCCATATGTCAGAAGTCACTGGTTCGTGTATCGTGGTGTATTGTGCAGCTTTTTTGCCTCTCTCATCGTCCTCACCCGTAAGTGAGGACTTGAGATAACGAGTTTCATCACCTGCAAACAACTTTAAAAGTTTGTCTTGCATTGTGATTAAAAGGGTACGTCTTCTTTAACTTTTTTTTCTGCTTGTGGCTTTTCAGCGTCAAAATCCACTTTACCAAAAATATCTGATTCCATAGCACTTTTATAAAAATCTTTTGTAAGTTCTACAGTTTTGACATGTTCTGGCTTGTTCAAAAAAGAATCAAAAGCAACCGACCATCCTGGCCAACTCCCTTTTGAATTTGACTCCTGCACTGTTGTTAAACGATATACAGTCCCCCAAGAAGGCGGTGTGTAAAAACCATTTTTACCCTCTAGTCTTCTACTTTGAATCATTGAATTCCACAATTTAGATTTTTTCTTTTGGGTGGATTTCATGGTAATTAACGCTTGCTCAATAGCGTTATATTTGTCATCAAGTAAATAGACAAAATGATTACCAGTATCTTCAACATAGTTACCATTAGGTAAACGATCTCTTCCATCGTCCCCTCTTTGAGTTTCTCTAAGAATGTTTGAATCCCCATGTATTTGTATAGGTCTTCCTGGACTATCTCCTCTATCTGCCCACTCATTAAAAGTGTTAACATAAAGGCAAGGCACAACTAAAACTCCTTTTGTGCCTCTGTATAATGAATTAGTAATTTCATTATAAATGTCCCCTAACTTTGCGCTTTCATTATATTTTGCATCACTAGGGTTTAAAACTGGTGAGGTATTACTCATCAATTTCAGTATAGGTAACTTTGTGTCTCTCGCAGTTACATATTCAGAACCTTGTCCTGCATGCTCCTCAAAGCTTACAGTGCTCGGTAATGTTTCTTTTTTCGTTGCTACTTGGTTCATGTTTACTCCTTCTTTGTAAGTTTAGTTTTGTTTGCAACGTAGACTCCAAAAAGATCCATAGGTATTTCTTGACCATTCTTAACTTGTTCTTTTACAAACGCCTTAAGGGTCATTGCTTCTACTTTTTCTTTTTGAACAACGTTATGGCCTTTATTTCTTAAATCCATAAATAAAGACTTAGCCACATTATCTTCTGCTTTACCAAAAGTTAACGTAACATTGTTTTTAATGATATCCCCGTACCCATTATCTCTTAGCCATGTAAAGGCTTCGTCTTGTTTGGATGCAGGAATTTTAGCTGCATAGAATGGAAAAACTTCAACGGCACTGCCATCTTTAAGCTTTAACATTGATATACCTGCAGCTTGCATTGCTTCAGGTATTGTCTGCTCAGAAAGAATACGCTCTTGCTCTTTTAACTTTTTTAAGTTGTCTTCGCACTTGCTTATTTGTTCCTGAGTTTCCAATAACTTGTTGCAATGTCCGGCTATATCAGCCGATTTTAAAGTATCTACTTCAAGTTGTATTGAAGCAGCTTCTTGCTCTAAGTCCATAAGAACCTCCTTTGTAACTTTCTAATTTAAATAAAGTTGTTGCATTGTCAAGAATAAAATAATATAAATATATTTAAGAATGGGATACATATACAAAACACAACCTTTTGAACATCAAAGACAAGCCTTAATTGAGGGTGCGGATAAAAGTAATTTCGCATACTTTATGGAAATGGGTACAGGCAAAACGAAAGTTAGCATTGATAATATGGCTTATCTCTATCAAGAAGAGAAGGTAAATGTAGTTTTAGTTGTTGCTCCAAATTCTGTTTATCATAATTGGAAGAACGAAATAAGCACGCATTGTCCTGTTGACACAACCATTCACACTCATAAACAAGACAAAAAATTTGTATACAAATCAGGAGCATTACATTGGTTTTTAATAAACGTAGAAGCTTTTTCTCATTCATCTGGTGTTAAGGCAGTTCAATCTTTAATAAACGAATATTATGATACCATGTGTATGATCATAGATGAATCAACTACTATTAAAAATAGAAGTGCTAAAAGAACTAAATCGTTAATTAAAATAGCTGAAAAAATTAAATATAAACGAATATTAACAGGATCACCTATAACAAAGTCTCCGCTTGATTTGTTTAGCCAATGTAAATTTTTAGATGAGGCTTTATTAGGTTTTAACAATTTTTATTCTTTTCGAGCAAGATACTGTCATATGAAATCTGTACAATTATCTAACGGTGGTAGGCAAATAGCTTTACCTTTGTATTTTACAAACCTTAATGAATTAGAAAAAAAAGTAAAATCTTTTTCTTTTAGAGTAAAAAAAGAAGACTGCCTTGACTTACCTAGTAAAATCTATCAAAAAAGATTAATTACATTGTCGTCTGAGCAACAAACGTTGTACAATAGTCTGAGAACATTTGCTAGAGCCGTGTTTCAAGACCAAGAAGCTAGTTATAGCAATAAACTTACAGAGATTATTAAGTTGCACCAAGTATGTAATGGTTTTTTTGTATCCGATGAAGGTGAAAAAAAGTCTTTAACAAATGCAAAATTAACAGAACTTATAAATATATTAGAAGAAATAGATGGCAAAGTAATTATTTGGGCTAATTATGTGCACAATATAGAAACAATTATAGATACATTAAATAAAAAATTTGGACAAGATACCACTGTAGCTATATACGGTGCTGTAAGTGTTGAGGATAGAAACAAAGCAGTTAAAGACTTTCAGACTAACAAAGGTGTAAGATTTTTTATAGGTAATCCGTCAACAGGGGGATATGGTTTAAACCTTACCCAGGCAACCACAGTAATTTATTTTAGCAATAGTTATAACCTTGAGGTACGACAACAATCAGAGGATAGAGCTCATCGTATCGGTCAGAAAAATAAAGTGACGTATATTGATTTAGTTGCAGATAAAACAATTGATGAATTTATTTTAAAAGCTTTAAATAAAAAATTAAAAATAAGTGCTCAAACATTAGGCGAGGAAGTTTTGGAATTTTTATGATATTCATATACTTTTGTAAACCATTTTTTTTCATATTCTCTTAATTTGTCCTCATCTACTAAAAACCCTTGATATATTAAATCCTTTGTACACACGCAAATTAAACCTTGATTGATTGTTTCATAATTTAACTTATGAGCTAAACTGTAAGCTGCAATCTGATAATAGTAATCTTCAATCCATTCTTCTCTTTTTGGTTTATTTGATTGCTTAAAATCTATTATAGTCGGTTGATTATCATAAACGCCAACCAAATCAGTTTGACCTGCCCATTGGTTATCAAAGTGTAAATTTACTTCTGTACCCCATACTTCAGATAGTTTACCTAAATTGTCAACTATTGTATGAGCCATCATTCTTGGTAACGAACCTTCATCTGATAAGTTTAGATAACCCTTACCTTGACAGTATTGTTCTAAAACATAATGCATTTCGGTGCCTCGAATAGAAGCTTGTTTCGTGATCCGTGCAGCTTCTTGGTAGCCAACACGTTGTCTCCATTTGTCTAAGCCTGCTTTTTTTTCTTCGCTTTGAGTTGCTGCAAGTATTGTGGTAACAGAAGGGACTTTGGCTTGTCCAATATTATATGTTCTAGGTCCTTCGTTGTCGTTTTTTGTATAGTGGGCGTAATCGTGTCTTTTAACAAGTTCAAACGCATTAATTTTAAATTTGGAGTCATTTCTCTGTATTCTCATTATTGTATAAATTATCAAATGTTGTTTCCCAATCCATGTAACTATCATGTTTTTCTGCAGAATGTAACCATTGTGAGGGAATAAAATCAGGAGCACCTTTGCCTGTGACCCACATTGCAGGACTGGTTACACGCACTCGATTATTAGGTAAAGCAACAATAGCACCTTTAAATTTACCATTAGTAAGTTCAAGTATGTGAGATTGCTTGTGTTGTGCAGGATCATCCGCTATTTCTGTTCCTGTGTAGTCTACTGTCATGTAGTATTTACCTGTGTAAAACTCACCATCCACTTTACATAACCAAGGACTAGAACTTGTTCTGTCTAATGCCATAACTTCAAAGTTCCTGGAGGAGCAGTCCCAAGGTTGCGCAAAGTGGGTAGGTAGGGGAGGGGGCATTTCATCTAAAGGTTCATCTGCAACTAATGCAGTAATTGGAATTCTTGCCCACATGGCTCCACCATGTGGGTTTTCTAGTCTATTTTCTTCGTCTTCACATCCAGTAAATATTACTTGAAAACTTAAACACCTGTCAGGTATAGAAGTAACTGCAACTGCTAAACCATGCAAATATTCTCCGTGATACTTGCGATGATTATGTGTAAACTCTCTTCTAACCCAACATTTAAAGTATGGTATGTTACTAATTAAATGTGGCACATCTTAATAATAAAAGTTAATTAAAAATTAGCAAGTAAGATTTTTATTTAAACTTTTTATTTATCCACTTATAACAAAAATATACACCTAAACCTAAAAGTATATAACAAATACCATCAAACCAAGATAAATTATGTGCCCAATTCAAAGTTTCTACGTTTGGCATAAAATAAAATTATTTTTTTTTCTTTGTAAACAAAGCAGGGCCAGGTGGTGTTTTCTTAGTAGTCGCTTTTACCATATTGTAACCAGACATTTTAGCAGCTTTTCTTAAATCAGCCACAGTAAAACGACCTAGTCCTCCCGCGATCGCACCAACTTTAGCTTTCATCATTTTAGTACCGCCCTTAGAATAACCTTTAGCCATTTTACCACCCATGGCTTTCATCATTTTACCGGTTTTAGCCTTCATCATTTTACCTTTTTTAGCCTTCATCATTTTAGTACCACCTTTTGAGTAACCTTTTGATTTCATCATAATTTTATCCTTGTGTTAATTAATAGTACTTATATTATAATAGATTTATGTTAGAAGTAAATCCAGTTCAATTATATAATAATGTTGTAGATGAAAAACTATGCCTAAAACTTATTAACGTTACTAATTTACTTGCTACAAAAAAACTTGGGGTGGGTCAAAAAGATTTTAAAAACAAAACACAACGAAATGTATTTGGATACTCATTAAATTTACAAGATACACATGATTTAAAAATTGTTAACCTTGTGTCTACGCAAATATACAATTGTTTATTAGATTATAAAGAAAAATTTGTTGAATTAGTATTGAACGGTGTGAGTCAAGTAGATTTGTTAAAATATGAAACCGGAGGTAAATATGTAAAACATATTGATCAAGATCATTCTATGAATAGAATACTTTCTTTTATTATAAATTTAAATGAAGGTTATACAGGGGGTGAAATTTGTTTTTATAACCCTCAAACAGGTCAACCTTTAGAACCTATTGAATTACAAACAGGTGATATAATATTTTTTCCTAGTAATTTTTTGTACCCGCACGCTATTTTACCAATTACACAAAAAACTCGTTTTTCTATCGTAGGATGGCTAAATTAGCTGTGACCTATGAGTCATCTGACCTATTAAACGGCTCTCCTGAGGGCTCTACGGGCTTCGTTTTTTTGTCATTATACAAAATAATAATGATAAATATTAAAAGCAATACCTCCTAAAATTATAGTGCCTAATATTGTAAACGTTCCAATAGTTATGGCTCTAATTAATTCTCTTCTTTCACGTTCTGCTTTTAATTTAGCCTCTTTTCTTTTTTTTCTAACATCTACTCTTATAGCCTGAAACTGTTGCCACATATTATAATTACCATGCAACATAATCATTTCTCTTAAAGCGTTTTCCATATCGTCAACTTGTTTTTTTGCTAAAAATGTATCTAAAGCTTCTTCACTGGCGCTCGTGAAGCGTGATGCTTTTTTCTTCATATGAGATTCATGTACACCATCAATGCCATTACAAAATTTAAGTAAATCTTTGTACATGTGGTTTAAGTCCTTGCCTATGGCAATTCCTTTTTTCACTGTTTCAAATGACGCTATGGCTAGAGTTAATGGATCCATGTGTCCATTTTACAACGAATTAGAGAGAGAATAAACCTACAAGGGTCAAGATTATTGTCATCATGCCCCCTAACATCCAAAACAACAGTTTATCAACTTTACTGCCAATCTTGTCTATGTCTTTATGCATGTGAGCTAAATGATTATCTTTAATAGTTCGAATCTCACGTTTACATCCTTCAATGTGTCCGTATAAGGCTACTATATGTTCTTTGGTAGTTTTTGGATCGGCCATTACTGATTGCCCCTTTGTTCAATTGCCGCGCTTAACGGATCGTTTGGAAATAAAGTTTGCATATTTACTTGAGGTTGAACTTGAGGTTGAGCTTGGTTTTGAGGCATTGCTTGAGGTTGAGCTTGAGGTTGAGGCATTGCTTGAGGTTGAGCTTGTTCAAACTGTTGTGCAGCTTGTTGATTTCTTCTTACTCTTGCTGTTTCTATCTCACTTTTTGCAACTGCACGTTCTTCTTGTACGGATTGTTTTGAACCTTTTAAATACTCTAGATAAGACGCACGGGTCGTATTATCCATTTTTTGTAATCTATAAAACTCCGGAAAATGCTCGGCTTGTTTATTTTGTGGCAACATACTTGGATCAAACTCAGTGCTCGGTGCTTCAATAGGACTTACCTCTTCTGTTCTAAGTAAATAATCAACAACATCTTGATTTGTCACTTTCATTGGATTAGTACCTGGTGAGTCACCATCGTCTAAAAACATATTTTCTAAAAGTTTGGTCAAAGTAACTCTTTTTCTTGGACTATACCCTGCACCAAAAGGACTTAATAAACCTTTTTTTTCTATCATTGATTTACGTTCAGCTGTGGTATAAACATCCAACAAACCTTTTGCATACGTTGGGTTTGAAACCATACTACCTAATGTACGTATTAAAACCATGGGCATAATCATGGCTCCGATACCACCCCCAATTGCCATACCTGCGGCACCTGTTGCTGCCCCTGCACCTAAAACACCTGTTAATCCCGTCAAACCTGCTCTTCTAGCTAAGTAAGTACTAGGACTTGCAATGGTAGATCCATAATCAACTTCTAAAGTTTTTAAAAGACTATCTATATTTTTTGCTTGGTCTGCCCCACCTGGCAATATGGCTGCTAATTTTTTTAAACCTGCTATAGAATCCATACCTAAATTTTTTCTAAATGATGCTATATCAAAATCACCTAGTGACTTATAATTAATTTTTAATTGATCTAACGGCATCGTCTGTACTTGACCTTCTTTTGCGACTAAACCTACGGGTGTTGCATCTACAAGGGCTTGTTCTCCTACAGTTCTTTTGTTGGCACGAATAGAGGCGGCATCTACTTGTTGACTAAAACCTTTTTTAATTGCATCTAAAACATTTTCAGCTTCATCAGTTTGCCCTTTAAACGATTTTAAAAACGATTCAGTTATGTGGCGTGAGCGCATAGCATTAAAAAGTTTTTCACCATTGCTTCCTTTTACATTTGCACCTAATAAAAATTTAAATTCACTTACTGCTTCAGGTCCTGCATCTGCATTAAAAAGTGCCTTTCTAACAGTATCCATCATTTTATTTGGATTCACCATTGCTTGACCTGCAAGGCCTAACTCACCATGTGCGGTAAATAAATTAGAATCTGCTTTTCTCATTTGATTTTTTAAAAACCCTTCACTATAAGGACTTACCATTCTAAAATAAAAATCATTTGCTTCTTTAAGCTCCTCTCCTAATTTTGTAATAGTTTCTGTTGTAGTTTTAATATATTTCTCATAAGCTTCCTTACCTTCTGTATCCAAAATACGTTTAGCTGCTGTTTTAAAAGCTTCGGATCCTTGTATTTTTTCAATGTTCTCTACAGTTGTATCTGCTATTTTTGCGAAATCAGTGTCTAAAGCATCACGCATGCCTCTTATATTAAGACCAATTCTATCGTTTTTATCTGACATGTTTATGGCTCTATTTATTTGTTCTTTTAATCCTTTAAACTGATTAAAAGTAAGAGTTGGAGTGCCTTCGCCTCCTGCTTGACCAAGTTGTTTATATATTCTCATAAATTCTACACTTGGGTTTGCCGCGCCTGCAAAACCTTTTTGAAAAGGATCATCTAACATGGAAGCTATTTTTGTATCTGCACGTAAAGCATCTTCAAAATTAGTTATATATTTGTTGACTGTATTCATAGGTATAATACTAGCATCTCCAAAAGCAGATATATTAGTATCTAATTGTTTATAAACAGCATCTATCATACCCATGTTGTCGGCATGTCTTTTTTTCACAACGTCTAAAACTTCTTTGCCCATAAGATCAGTAAAACCTAAGGGCCCTAATGTTTCTAAATTTTGCCCCACGTTGTCAAAAAACTGCTGTTCCATTTTTACTCTGTTAGCTTTTATAACCCCTGATACAAAAGGTAAAACACCTAAAGTCTTACCAAAATTTTTAGTTAGCATCCCTAGAGTAGTTTCTTCATTTGCTAAACCCATAAGATTTAAAGGTAAGCCTCCTCTTTGTGCTTGTTCTGCTAAAGCCTTTGATTCTTTACCTGAAGTTCCTGTAACGAGTTTACCAAAATTTCTTAAACCACTGCCTATAAAAGGTGATAATGCACTAGCTCCTGCTCCCCACATAAAAGAAGATTTAGCCGCATCAAACGATTTACTTAACAAACGAACAGGCATGGACATTTTATCATATTCATTATCAGAAATATCCCCTAAATCTAATTGTGCCTCAGTCGCAAACTCAGCAGTAAAATCTGCAACGTCATAGGCTGCACTACCTGCCCCTGCACCTATTGCTCCTCCGAGTACTGACTTACTTTCTGTTCTTAGTTGTTGACTAGCTCCATAATTCATAGCACGTTTTGCATTTTTTGATTGTCTTTTAAAAAAAGCACCTAATCTAGCGAGCCTGCCAAGAGGTGTTGCACCTGCTACTTTTTTTGCTCCAAGAGTTACTTTTTCTATAACACTACTTAAACTTGCAGTTTTTCTTATAAAACGATCTGGGTATGCAATTCCAAAATTATTTTTATACCCTTGATTTTTTATAGCCTCTTTTAATTTATCTTTATCTTTAAAATAAGGCATAAGACTGCCTGTAATGTCTCCTACTGTTTCAAAAGTAGTTCTATTGACTTCACCAAAAATAGGTAGATTTTCTCTTGTATATGTTTCTATTGGAGTGTCTGCACGTTCTGCTTCTTGTGCAAGTTCTGACCTTGCTATATTTCGTTCTTTTTTTATTTCGTTGACGCTATTGTATCCTGTAAGTTTTTTTTCTTCAAATAATTTGTTAACAACTGTTTCTTCTTCAGGAGACAACGTATCCGGATTTAATTTTTTAGTATTTAAAAGTTCTTGTATTGTTTGTAAACCTTGCATTATATGTTTTTCCCAATTATATTATTGATTGCTCCCTGTGTCTGCTCATCTGTCACGGATTTTTGTTGACCTTTTTTTTTAAAAGATTGTAAATACGCTGATTCTGGATATGACTCATACAACAAGCCATCGCCACCCCCTGACCTTTTATACGATCTAACCGCCTTTTCAAAATTGCTTTGAGCAACAGGTAAAATAACATCTTCAAGACCACTTATCACTGCTTGTGGATTTACAAAAAAACCAGTTAATTTAGTATATTTTGCCGCCTCATTAATATCTGCTACAGTCAAACGATCTTTACCTTTTAAGGAGTCTGCAATTAAATATTTTAATCTTTGTTCAAAAACTGTAATTTTTGCAACTAATCTTCTTACATCTTGGTTATTATCAAAATCTTGTATGGTAAATTGTTTTCCTCCAGCTGCAATTAATTTTTCTGCATAGTTTCGTTGATATTTAGAATTTGCTCGTTCAGCCATTTCTTTATCAAACATTTTATTTATATCTGCAATATCTTCCGCAGTTGTCTTTGGGCCTGCGCCTTGTAAAAGCCTGTCTTTTATTCTTATGTCTTCCGTAGTGTCAAATAGTTGTTGGGCATCGTTTCCATCGTTATAAAGTTTTAATCCAAAACTCTGAGCAATACCTTTTACAGTAGCATCTACTTTCCCTTTAAAGGCAACTATTGCACCTGCGGAACCTGTGGCCCCTGTAAAGGACCCATCCTTTTTTATTTGTTTTAATCCTTTCACTGTTTGCGCTGTGTCATAAGACACATCCATTTGTTGTATATAGTCAGCTCGATCGTTCTCAGTAGCTTTAGTAGGTTCAGCTTCACTTATATTAAATGTAGGTTGTATAAATTGTTGTGCTCCTGTTCCTCCGGGTTGAATGGCCTCTAGTACATTACCATTTTCTGTGGTTGCTAAGATTACAGTACGAACTTCACCTGGATAATTTTTATCTGCAATCGTAGCCGTCATTTGACTTGCAATTTTTAAACCACCTGCTCCTGCATTTATATTTGCTACTTGTAATTTATTTTGATAGTCAAGATATTTTTCTCTAAAACCAATTTGTCTGGCTCTTTCATTCTCTCCCATATTTAAAGTAGTCGTTGCCATTTCTTTTGCTAATCCCATTTCCGCGGCTGACAATTGTCTTCCATAATTTAGAGCATCTCTTTCTAATGCTCTATTATGTTCAATGTAATTAGAAGCAAGGCTTCTTCGTAAATTTTTATCTTGTTGATATTGTTGATAAAGCATGTCTGCAGCTTCTCCACCAGCTTCTCCTAAATTAGTTAAAAACCCAGAGAGACCTCCGTCATACGAACGACTTTTCATTAAACTTGTACCCATTTTTAATAATGCATGATAGTGTCCCTTATCTTCATTTTCGCCAGTCATTTTTTTAAATTCTGCAAAGAAGTCATCAAAAGATTGTTTTTCTGTGCTGTTTAATTCTTCACGAGCCTCCTGAATTAATTCTGAAGAACGTGCGTAAGCTTGCCCAACATTTTTCATAATATCTAAATTTTCTTGCGGTGATAAAGAAGGCACATCCACAAATTTCATATAATCATCAAAGGTCGTCATGGTTGTAGCAGTTGCATCATTAGCTGCACCCATAACATCAGTTGGGTTATTTTTTGTTATAGGAATATCACTATTTTTTTCAACCTCTTGTGTAACAATTCCATCAACAACATCTCCAGGTGTGTTAAAAGCATCTTTTATTGGAGGTCCGCCTTGACTAAAATCACCAAAGTCCCCTTGTAACGCATTTTGGTACAGAATTTCGGCATTTTTCTTTTGATTGTCAAAATTTGTATTTAATTGGTTTATTTCTTCTTTTGATGCACCTCTTGTGTCGGCTTGTTCTATGGCCTCTTGTCTTTTTTGTTCTATAATTTGTAAATTAATATCTTTAGCTTCTTTTTTATTTACACTATCTTCAGGTACACTGTAAAGTTTATCTAATTCTTCGTAATCTATAGGTCTTCCTAAAACTCTGTCATTGAACTGATCTACACCGGCTCCTGCAGCAGTTCCTCCACCTATCAAAGTAGCTTGAGTTGTAAAAGGTCTTTTTCTTTCTGCTCGAAACAAACCTCCTATACCAGGTGCATCTTCTAATTGTTTTTGTGTATTACGAAGCATTGCATCTTGTCTGCTAAATTTACCAGACTCTGCCATTTTACCAGGTATTGTTTTTGCTTTCCTTCTTCTAAAAAGCCGAGAAACGTTTCGTGCACCAGGAACTAATTGTGTTAAACCACTTAGAGCTAAACCTGCCCCTAATCCTGTTTGCAATCCACTATCTTCTTCCACACCCTCCATGGCAGTTAATATACCTGTCGGTGTTTCTGAAGCTCGTAACGCACCTCCTGTTCCTTGACCAAATCTTGAACGAGCTACTCTAGCCGCAGCTTGTCCTACTCTTGGTCCTATTGCTCTAATTAAAGCTTGTATACCTAGCGGTACTAATGGAATTGCCATAACTTTACCCTGCTACCCCTGTTCCTTTAAACATGTTGTAAGCAGAATATGCAGCTAAACCTGTACCGACTGCTTGTGATAATGGATTTACACCTGGACCTGTTCCTGCAGTGACTTGACTTGCTGCAGTTGGTAACGCAGTCATAATTCCTTTTTGAAACTCTATTCTTTGAAAAGGTTCATAGGCTCTTGCTACTTCAGTTTGTCTAGCACCAGTCAAGGCCTGTTGAGCAATATCTCTTTGTGCAGTTCCTGCAGTTAACTGTGCCTGAGCTTCTTGTAAACCCATCTGTTGTTGTTGACCACCCATCTGAGCTAATTGTGCTCCAATACCTCTTTGAGCTTCAGTTTGAAACTGTTGTTGGTTCTGTGCTGCTTGTAAGGCAGTGCCAAATCCTGCGGCCTGAGCTTGTCCTACTTGACTCAGTCTTGCTCTTTCTTGTTCTGCAAGTTGCACGCCTTCTCTTCCTCCACCAAAGGCACCTGCTTGTATTGCCTGATTAGCTATTTGATTTCTATTCATTTCAGATTGTCTATTGATTTCATCTATTACAAATCTTTGATACGGATTCATAAAAGCATCTATGTCTGGTTGACCCATTGCTGTTTGTTGAGCTCCTAATGTAGATAAAATACCTGTGTTCAAAGAACCTTGACCTACACCTGTTTGTCCTACATTTGTAAAAGCTTGTGTTTGTAGAGCAGAAGGACCTGCAACCTCATAGGCAGGTACGTCTACAGGAGTCTTTGATAACGCTAAAGCTTCATCATATAAAGATAATTTTCTAGATTCAATATCCGGAGCTTCTCTTGAAATAGTTGTTTGTGTTCCAGTTGAAGTGCTTGGAGCCGGAGCCGGAGCCGGACTACCACCACCACCACCAAAGTAACCTTTTAAACCAGTTTTCTTATTGACTTTACCCGCACCTCCAATAGATCTAAGCAAACTTGCTTCGTATGAATTTATATGAGCAAGTTCGGTATCTTCTTCTTCGCCTTGATT
>PANU01000034.1 GCA_002707745.1 Flavobacteriaceae bacterium | reverse complement strand
GTGGGACGGTACCTATAATGGTAATCCGTTGCCATCGAGCGATTACTGGTTCCTGGTAGAATACAAGGAAAACGAATCACAAAAAGAATTTAGAGGGCATTTTACCCTAAAACGATAGCTATTTAAACTATGAAGCTTACAAAAACCTATTTATTATTAGCATTTTTAGTATCCCCATTTCTATATGCTCAAGATGGGATACCCGTTTATTCAGATTATTTTGCTGATAACCTTTATTTGTTGCACCCTTCTATGGCTGGAGGAGCAGATTATACGAAATTAAGATTAACGGCACGACAACAATGGTTTGATCAGGATGATGCCCCAAATGTCCAAACACTAAGTTTTAATACCAGACTGAATGAAAATTCAGGTATTGGAGCAATTATCTTTAACGATAAGAACGGCTATCATTCTCAAACAGGTGGATTTTTAACCTATGCACACCATTTATCCTTTTCAAGAGGTAGTAGCGATTTAAATCAGCTTTCTTTTGGATTAAGTGCGGGACTTATTCAGTCTAAGTTAGATGAAACCCAATTTGATCCGAACAATTTTGACCCTATTATTGCTGGAATTGTACAAAGTAGTTCCTATATAAATATAGATACAGGAGTTTCGTATAACCTGGGTAATTTTTCAAGTCACTTTACGGTAAAAAACCTTTTATTTCAGAACAGAAGGTTGAATTCTGAAGAATTTGAACCTAATAACCAACGCTCTTTTAATCTTACATCTGCATATTTTATTATACCTAATAATGGATTTTGGGCGTACGAACCTTCTTTTCTATTTCAATGGAAAGAACGTACAGGAGAGCAAACTATAGATATTAACGCTAAAGTTTTTAGAGAATTGGATTTTGCCCGTGTTTGGGGAGGATTATCCTACCGAAGAAGTTTTGACGGAGCCGAATTTATAGACGGCCAGGAAATTACAAATCAGAAACTACAGTACTTTACTCCTGTGTTAGGGATAAATTATAAAAAGTTCCTATTTGCATACACGTATTCCTATCAAACTGGAAGTGTACAGTTTCAAACAGGCGGATTTCACCAAATTACCCTCGGATATAATATTTTTGATGGGAAAATTGGTAGTGGGTGGTCGCAGGATATGCGTTATAACGGTATGTTAAGACCAAGAAACTAACCAATACAAAAAATTTAACACAAAAAAAATCCCCGACATCGGGGATTTTTTTATGCCATTTTTAAAACAATCTTAATTGTTTTAGTTTAATTCCACGTATAATTTTTTCGCTTTGCTTGCTTTTTTAAAGCCTCCAACATTGCATTTTCCAGTTCATTTTTTTGACTCCCTCGGTTTTTTGCAATATAATCGCGTCTTTTTTTATTCAGGGCAGCAATTTCATTTTGTATGCGATTCCGTTCGCTTCGTTGCTTCTGGATATAGTTTTTTAGTTGCGCAGTAGTTTTCCCTTGTAAATTATCAGGCAGATCTTCCTGCTTTAAGTTTTCGTAATTAAAATCTTTTTCTTTTTCAGCATCTACAAGATCCCAGCTGTCGTTTTTGTATAGATGAGAGCCTTTGGAAACTGTTCTACTTACTGCATTTGCTGTACTGTATAAAGCTGCATTGGCATCCTGTTCGGCTTGTAGTGAAATTTTTTCCCTTCCGTAGCTACCATAAGGAATATACGTTTGGTTAAGCTGAATATTTAACTGTAAAATTAAATCGTCATAAGGCGAGGCAATATGTACGGTGTGTTGGTTGTGGTCTATGGCTATATAATCTCCATAGGTTATTAATGCACCATCCTGCCAGCTGGAAGCTACTCCGTGCTGAAAATTTCCGCAGAAAATAGTATTCACTACGACCCCTTTTTCTTTTGCTGCTGCAGCGGCGTCTTTGTAATGTATGTCCCCTTGTGTAAAAGGCTCGTTACCTGCAATAAAAATCATTTTAAGATCATCTGCATCTTTTCCCCAATCCAACTCGTCCAGGGATGCTTTTATTACAGTCCCGCAATATTCACTTCCTCCATTTGTAGTTAATGAAAAAAGCTCTTTAGAAATGGTATCCAAATCGTCTGTAAATGAAGTTATTTTCCGAACAAACCCTTTTCCTTCACTTAACTCATCGTTCCCATATTCATAAAGCGCTATTTGTAAGATGGGACGTTCCTGCTGGCAACGTGCCTGAGAAAGCTCGTTAACCAGCTCCCATAACTGTGCTTTTGCCTGATCTATTAACCCATCCATGCTGTTGCTGGTATCCAGTAATAAAGCAACTTTTATTGCGTGTTTTTTTGAGGTATGTACCACGTTGGTTGCGGCTACTATGGTTTTGTCTTTATTTGTTTCGGCTTTACAGGCACTAATTACCAGTACCAGCGTCAGGGCAAAAAATGTATGCTTCGTATTCACAATTTTTTATTTATTTATATGCGCCAAACCTACTTTCAACTTAATTAATATACAACAAGTAATGAGTAAAGGGTGCTTTTTAATGTGTAAAAGTGACATTTGCAATAGGGAAGCTGTAGTATTGCTTTGTTGAACCACGTGTTTCTTAAAATTGTAACTTTAGTAAGTGTTTTACAATACGTATGTTTACACTTTTAAAAGCTGGTATGAAAACAATTTTATTGTCCATTAGTATGTTGCTTCTGCTTAGTGCAGGGTATGCACAAGTGCGCAAAACTTCAAAAGATCAGTTTGTATTAAAAGGTATTGTGGTAGAAGAAGACACCAATATGCCAATGGCCAGGGTGAATGTGGAAACCAACAATGGAGCATACACCACTACAAACGGTAACGGTGAGTTTTCTATTCCAGTTGAAATTGGCGATGAAGTAAGCATAAAGAGCGATGCTTTTAAAACAGTGTATTACACTATAAAAGACAAGCAAAAAATAACCGTAAAAGTGCAAAAAGCCGACGAAGAAATGTTGTTAGCACCTGCAAACCCTGTTAGCTCTAAAAGGGACTTGTTTACCATGTATATAGACTCTGCTAAAGTTAGTTTGAAAAAAGATGCAGGGAAAAGTATTGGGTATGTAACTCAGGCCCTGCAACCATTTCGGGGAGCTCCGGTTACCAGCAGGCAAAATGCTATTGCTTTTGAAACCCTTGGAGATATTAACCTGTACTGGAAACAACCAGACCTTGCTATAGATAATTATAAACGCAGTATTGCTGAAGTTGAGACCATAGACAGACGTATAAAACTTGCCAATGCTTTTAGAATTAACAGCAATTATCAGGAAGGACTTTTATTGTATAAAGAATTACTGAAAGCTTCTTTAAGTAATTATCAGAAAGTGGAAGTATACGAAGGGCTGGGAGATACCTACAAAGCCATTAACGACAACGTAAAAAGCGTGTTTAACTATCAAAAAGGGTTAGATGTGGCCAATGCACATAAAATTACTCCTAAGATAACCGATTTAAATTCTAAGATTGCCGAAGTATATTCCTTAAGCGGAGCTACCGAAGAAGCAGAACAATATTTCGATAATTCGCTGAATCTTGCAAGACAGGAAAACCCCAAACGAGCTGTTGAAGAGAAAAATAAAGTAGCAAATTTCCACAACCGAAACCGGGATTTTGAGCAGGAAATTAAACTGCGTTCCGAAACTCTGGACGAACTGAAGGATATGGAAGATACTACAAATGAACCCATATATAAAGAAGATTTAAACAGCCAGTTAACTGCACAACGGCAAAATTACTACATCGCAAACGCCTACATTGCTCAGGATAAGTACACAGAAGCAATACCCTACTTGGAAAAAAGTATTTCTGAAGCCGAATCTAAAGAAGATTTGGTGGTGGAAAAAGACGCTACCCGTAAACTTTCTGAAGTTTATAAAGGCATTGGAAATTTTAGTAAAGCTGCCGAAAGCTACGAACGCTACGTAGCAGTTGTGGACGAGTTATACATAAAAAAGGAGCAGGAATTATCGCAAGCCACCCGTTTTAATAAAGAAATTGCACTCAAGCAAAACCGAATTACCAGTTTAGAAAACGAACGGGAACTAAACGAAAGTCGCTATAAACTGGCTTTTGAAAATCAGGAGCTTATTCAAAAAAATAATCGTGTTCAAAAATGGGTAATAGGTTCCTTAATACTTATTGCACTACTTCTGCTTTTTACTGCTTATACCCAATATAAAAGTGTAAAGCAGCAACGCTATGCCAATAATATGCTGGCATTAAAATCGCTGCGCACACAAATGAACCCGCACTTTATTTTTAACGCGCTTAACTCGGTAAACAGCTTTATTGCTATGAGCGACGAGCGCGCAGCCAATAAATATTTAAGCGAATTTTCGCAACTCATGCGAAGCGTGCTGGAAAATAGCGATGAGGATTTTATTCCGTTGAGCAAGGAAATTGAACTGCTCGAACTGTATGTGAAGTTAGAACATTTCCGCTTTAAGGATAAGTTTGAGTATGACATCACGGTAGATGAAAACTTACAACTTTCAGAATTTGTAATTCCGCCTATGTTATTGCAGCCTTATGTGGAAAATGCAGTGTGGCATGGCCTTCGGTACAAAGAGGAAAAGGGACATTTAAAAATTCATTTTAAACAGTTAGATGCCGAAACAGTAACCATTACCATTACCGATGACGGAATTGGCCGAAAAAAGTCGAAATTGCTAAAAACCGAAAACCAGAAAAAGCAAAAGAGCAAGGGAATGGGGAACATTCAAAAACGAATCACCATACTTAATCAAATGTACAAAGACAAGGTTGACGTGACGGTACACAATGTATTTGAAAATGAAGAAGGCACTCAAGTGGTGTTGACGCTGAAAAAGGATTAATAACTATATTAAAAAAAGGAAGCCGTCACCTCGAGTGAAATTACTTTCGACCTAATAAGGGAGAAAGGAAATTTGTATCGAGAGGCAGTTGCTTATAATAAATAAATTTCGGACGGCTTCTCGATACGAATTTTTAAATTGGCCATACCGCCAATTCAAAAATTCACTCGAAGTGACGACATAAATACTAAAACCCATGAATCTACGCACCATTATTGTTGAAGACGAAGAAACCAGCCGGGAAATTCTTAAAAATTACCTGGCCAAATATTGTCCAAAAGTAGAAATATTGGGCGAAGCGGTTAACGTAGATGAAGCGCTGGTTTTAATTAGGAAACAGGAACTGGATTTGGTTTTTCTGGATGTGGAAATGCCGTATGGAAACGCGTTCGACCTGTTGGATAAAGTAGGGGATCGCACTTTTGAAACCGTATTTGTTACTGCCTATAACCAATATGCTATAGATGCTTTAAATGCACACGCATCATATTATTTGCTGAAACCAATAGACATAGATAAACTAATTGATGCGGTAGACTATGTACATGAGATAAAAACGAAGGAAAATTCGCTACAAAATAAGGTGTTGCATCCCAAGATAGCCCACGTAACCGGAAAACTCACTATCCCCGTCCAGAACGGCTTTGAAGTATTACAGATTGAAGATATTCTTTACTGCCAGGCCGACGATAATTATACCAATATATACGTGGGCAACAAAAAGAAACTGGTGAGTAAAACCCTAAAGTATTTTGAAACGGCTTTACAGGACAACGGGTTTGCCCGTGTGCACAAAAGCTACCTCGTAAACGTAAATGCCATCACCGAATATAAAAAAGGAAAAGGAGGGAGCGTGGTATTAAGTAGCGGAAAGGAAATTATGGTAAGCCCATCTAAAAAGAAGGCTTTGCTGGCGTTTTTTGGATAGTTGTAGTCATCTTGTAACGGAAGGAGAGACTGCTTTTAAATTTGAAATCAATACTCATAAAAATTGCAATACCGCTGGGGTTTGATTTTCCTAGGGTCGGCAAGACTTCGACCTCTTAAAACTCTTTTTTCTGAATAATAATGCTATCCTTAAATTCATGCAACAAAAATTTCAGTGTTCCTGTTTCAGCATTGGTATAAAACTGAAGGGTGGGTGTTTTTATTTCTTCTGAAAGTAAATTTAATGTAGCCAGCATATTTTTAGTTTGTCGGGCAACAGCCTCTCCAGAGTCTATAATGGTAACGGTGTCTGGTAAAATTTCTTTTAACTGCGGAATGAGATACGGATAATGGCTACAGCCCAATACCAGATAATCTATGTTGGCAGCCACCATAGGCGCGGTATATTCTAATAATAATTTTTGCAATTCTGGGCTGTTAAGAGCGCCTTTTTCAATTAAAGGAACTAACCCTTCGCCCACAATTTCAATAACCGAAATATCCTTTGTAAAGGCTTTAGAAGTTTTATGGAACAGCGCGCTGCTTAACGTGCCTTTGGTTGCTAAAATACCAATGCTTTTGGATTGTGTTTGCAGGGCGGCAGGTTTAATGGCAGGCTCAATACCAATGATGGGGATGGTATAGTTTTTTCGCAGCAGGTCAATGGCATTGGTAGTGGCGGTATTACAGGCTACTACTATGAGTTTGCAGTCCATAGCAATAAGCATCTCGGTATTTTTAATGCTTAGGGAAACAATTTCAGTTTCAGACCTGTTTCCGTAGGGTGCATTGGCGCTATCGGCAAGGTAGATGGTGTTTTCGTAAGGAAGGAGTTGGTGTATCTCTTTCCAGATAGAAGTACCTCCAACACCGGAGTCAAAAATACCTATGGGAGCCGTTTTTTTCATTGTGCTAAAGATACCAAAAACAAAAAGCCCGTCACGAGGACGAGCTTTCAAATTTTGTGTTGTTAAAAGAACTTATATTCCTAATTCCTTTTTTACATCGGCAAGAAGGTCTTTTCCGTCTGCCATTAGAATTCCTCCTCCTGGCGTAGCGTCAAAAACATACTGGATGCCTTGTGCTCTTGCCACTTTTTGAATAGCCTGACGCGCTTTGTCTAGGATAGGTTGTAGAATGTCTACTTCCTTTTTTTGTAAGTCCTGCATTGCCTGTTGGTTAAATGCCTGGATGTTTCCTTGCATTCCCTGTACTTCCTGTACACGCTTTGCGTTCTCTTCGTCTGTTTGATCTCCAGCTTGAGAGTCGTATAGTTTTGCTTTTGTTTCAAGCTCTTTGTACATATCTTTTAACTGAGTGTCGTATGTTTTTTTCAGCTTGTCTAACTGGCTCTGTGCAGCTTTCATTTCTGGCATTGCTTCTACCAGGTCCTGGGTATTAATGTGCGCTATTTTTGCCTGTGCATTGGTAAGGCTGGTTCCTGCTACAAAAAGTACTACTGCAATTGCTATTAATTTTAATCTTTTCATTTCTATTTGTTTAATTAAGTGTTATTTAAATTAGGGTATTATTATTTTAAAGTCCTCCGTCGCCTTCGCCGTCATCATCGCCTTCGCCTTCATTGGGGGGAGCCCCTGGGCCGCCACCGTTTCTTGCGTTTTCTATAGAGTCTTTTCGTTGTTGGCGAATGTTTAGCAGACTGTCACGTCTTCTCTGAAACTCTGCTTTTTTTACAGCACGTATAGAGTCTCTCACTCTTTTACGTTCTTCCATGGCTGCTTCCCGTTCGTTCTTTTTGTCTTCTAGTGCTTTTTCACGTTCGGTAACTACTTGGTCTTCTTCATCGCTAAGACTTTCGCGTTGCTCCAGTTGTTTTTTCTCTCTGCGACTGGTAACTTCTTGACGTTTGTTGTCCCGGTTAATGCTTCTAAGCACAGTCTCACTAATATCGTTTCTTTCAGCAGCAAAAAGCATCACTACATCTGCAGATTTATCGAAAATAAAATCGTATTTCTTTGCTTCGGCTATCTCTTGTACAATATTAAAAACCTGATCCTGTATAGGCTGCACTAATTGCCTGCGCTGAATAATAAGATCTCCATTAGGTCCAAAACGATCCTGTTGGTACTGGATCATTTCATCTTCCTTAATTTTAATTTCTTCTTCGCGTTCTTCAATAAGCTCTTTGGTAAGTAAAACGCGTTCATTGGCAAGGTTCAGTTTCATTTGGTCAATCTCTTGACTCTTTTTTTGAATATCTGCTTTCCAGCGTTGTACTTTCCCGTCTAATTGTGTAGCTGCCTCTTGGTATTCAGGAACACTCTCCAGGATGTATTCCATGTCTATATAACCAATACGGACGCCTCTTTGCGCATCTGCTGCGAAAGAGATGCTTAAAAACGCTACTAAGATTGCAAGTAATTTTAGTGTTTTCATAATTGTTGGTTGTTGTTTAAGAAAATATCGTGCCAATATTAAAATTGTTGTCCAATAATAAAATGTGTTTCCCAGCCATTGGGTTCGCTTCTGCCCAAAATAGGGTCGAAACCATATCCAAAATCTATTCCTAATAATCCAAATGCGGGCATAAAGATACGCAATCCTGCGCCAGCAGACCTGCTAATCCTAAACGGATTATAATCACGGAACCCATCATAAGCGGCTCCACCTTCTACAAATGTTAGTACATAAATAGATGCAAGCTGTTTTAATGTAATAGGATATCTTACTTCTAACGAAAATTTATTGTAAATGGTATTTCCGTCATTGTCTGATAAGGATTGATTTGGATATCCACGTAGTTGAATTACTTCACGCCCGTCCAGACTAAAAGATCCTAAACCATCTCCCCCTACGAAGAAACGCTCAAAAGGCGGAATGCCCCGGGCATTGTTGTAGGCTCCAAGGAAACCAAATTCGGTTTGTGTGCGCAATACTAATTTGTCTACTACGCGGGTGTACCAGTCTCCTGAAAATTTAATTTTATAATATTCCAGCCAGTTAAATCTTTTCTGGTCAATTTCTGAAATTCGTTCACGGGTATCAACACTATTTGGATTGTCTGCCAAAAAGTCCTGTAAATTGTCTCTTTCATCTCTAAGGGCTTCATAATCTGTCCCGTTAAATGCAGAATAAGGAACCGTAAGTTTGGCGGTTAAACTCCAGCTGGAACCCGATATAGGATAAATAGGGTTGGTGGCTGTGTTGTTTCGGCTAATACCTAAAGTATAGGCTAGGTTATTACTATACCCATCTCCAAAAGTGAAGAGTCCTGTATTGTAATTTTTTAGGTTGTAATGCTGAAAGCTAATCGCCTGTGAGAACGTAAAATAATCGTCTGGCCACTGTAAGCGCTTTGCCAGTCCTACCGATCCACCTGTAATGAGGAAACGACTGTCTTTATCCACATCCCTGGTTTGAAAATTGTATAAATACTGAATGGTATGTGAAAAGGAAGTGCTTAACTGAACTGGTTTTTTACCTCCCAACCATGGCTCTATTAACGATAAACTATAGGTTTGATAGAAACTACTGGCTTGTGCTCGTAGCGATAGTTTTTGACCATCTCCCATAGGTAATGGTTTGTATGCTTCGCCATTAAAAATATTACGCAGCGAGAAGTTATTGAAGGATAGCCCTAAGGTACCTACAAAACCTCCACCACCATAACCACCTTGCAATTCTATCTGGCTGGATCCTTTTTCTACAACACTGTATTCCAGGTCTACCAGACCGTTATTTTCGTCAACAAACTTAAAATTGGGAGACAATTGTTCTGCATCAAAATAGCCTAATTGTCCTAGTTCACGAATGGTTCTCACTACATTTCGCTTGCTGTATTTTTGTCCCGGACGTGTACGCAATTCACGGTAAATAACGTGGTCGTTCGTTTTTTCGTTTCCAATTACGGTAATATGGTCAAAATAAAACTCTTTGTTTTCAATAATCCGAATTTCAAAATCGATGGTGTCCTGACGCACAGCAACCTCTACGGGGTTAATTCTGGCAGCAAGATACCCATTGTTTTGATAGAGGTTTGTAATGTCATCGGCATCCGGTGCCGTGTTGTCCTCAATTCTTTCCTGTAATAAAACACCGTTATAAGGCTCTCCTTTTTGAATCCCTAATTTTTGACGTAACTGAGCATCTGTATACACGGCGTTTCCTATAAAGTTAATGTCTCCAAAGTAATAACGTTTTCCTTCTTCCACATTAATTTTTAGTGCCACATTTTTTTCGTTTTTTACAATAAGAGTGTCGCCGGTAATACGTGCGTCCCGGTATCCGTTGGCTTTGTATTTTTTAATTACATTTGCTTTATCTTCCTCAAAATTTTCTTCGGCATATTTAGATATTTTCCAGAAGCGAAGGAAATTTTTACGTTTAGTGTTTTTCATGGCGCGTCTTAACTTACCATCACTAAGAGCTTCGTTGCCAACAAATTCAATTTTATTAACTTTAACACGCTCATTTTTATCGACACGTATGCGCATATTTTTTGCCACCTCCACTCCGGTAGAGTCTACATAAGGACTGGTGCTAATGGTAACTTGGGTGTTTAAAAACCCATTGTCCTTATTTTTATCTATGATGTAGTTTTTGGTGTTGGTAATAAGGTTTTTGGTAATTTTTTTACCGGTCACAAGGTCGTTGTCCTTAATAATTTCTTTCTTTTTACCTTTTCTTACTCCTTCTATGGTTACTTCGTTTAATTTGGGAAGTTCTACTATATAAAGTTCCAGGTCTACCAGATCACCTTCAATATTAGTAACATAAAAAGCAATGTCGCTAAAAAGGTTTTGATCCCATAATTTTTTGGTCACGGAGCTTAAGCGTTCCCCTGGAATATAAAGTCGTTCTCCTTCTTTTAATCCGGTAAAGGCAATTACAGTTTGCTCATTAAAACTTTGTGCCCCCGTAACAGTTACGCTGTTTAGGGTGTATTTTCTTCCGCTATCCAATTGTTTTTGCTGTGCAATTGTACTAGCAGCAAAAAACACTGTAGCTACAAGTAGACAAATTAACTTTTTGGGTATGTGCAATACTATATTATTGTTTGAGTTGTTCACTAGTCTTTCCAAATCTTCTTTCTCTGTTTTGATAATTTAATATTGCTTCAAAAAGATGGTTTTTTCTATAATCTGGCCAAAGGGTTTCTGTAAAAAACAATTCGGCATATGCAATTTGCCATAATAGGAAATTACTAATACGTTGTTCACCACTGGTGCGTATTAATAAATCCACGTCTGGTAAATCACGGGTATAAAGATGATTGTTTATAGTTGCTTCATCTATTTCAGACGGCGAAATTAGGCTATTTTTTACTTTGTGGCTAATCTCTTGGATGGTTTTTACAATTTCCTCACGGGAACCGTAACTAAGTGCCAGTGTGAGGGTCATGTGTTTGTTGTCTTTTGTTTTTTCTATAACGTCCAAAAATTCAGTTTTTGCTTTTTTTGGCAGTGCGTCCAGGTTTCCAATAGCATTTAACCGGATATTATTTTTTGTAAGCGTTTTAATTTCTTTTTTTAACGATGAAACCAGTAATTTCATGAGGGTTTCTACTTCTAATTTTGGTCTGTTCCAGTTTTCGGTAGAAAAAGCGTATAAGGTGAGGTAGCTAATTTTTAATTCAGCACTGGCTTCAACAATTTCCCGAACTGCTTTCGTGCCATTTTCGTGACCTATACTCCTGAACAAACCCTGTTTTTTTGCCCAACGACCATTGCCATCCATAATAACAGCAATATGCCGCGGGAGTTTGGTGTGGTCTATTTGTGCTTCTAAGCTCATATTAAAAATTACAGTAACAAGGTTTGCGTCCAAAGGTAAAGGTTAGTGTTACCCCTGTAAATACATACCAATCGTCACTATTTATATTTCCAAATTTTAAACCGTCATCATCTGCCAGGTCCTTAACCGGATTGCTGCCGTCCAGGTCGTCTGTAAAGGTGTAACGTGCACCAATTTCAAATCCCAGAACCAATTTTGTGCCTACGGTGGCTTTATATCCTACCACCATGGGAATTGCAAGTGTTCCTGCCTGGTCGTATTCTATAATTAAATTACTACCTGGCCTTTTGTACAGGGCATCGTAATTAAAATAAGTAATCCCTGTGTATAAATACGGGGTCGATTCGGGTTGCCCGCTGTGCACATTAAACTCCCAAAAAGTATATTCTACACCTAGTGAAAATTCGGTAATTGTGTTTTTAAAATTGTAGCCCCGTTGTTGTCTCCTGGTTTCGTCCGAATCTTCATCATCTCCACTAATTCCTGCTACTAAAATGGAAGCTCTAAATGCATGCCTTGAACTTCTGTTCCATTTAAAAATACCTCCAACCACTATATCGCTAGGCGAAATGTAATTGGTCTTACCAATGTCTCCTATATAATTTGCACCTCCTACAAAACCACCAACTTCGTACGTTTGGCCCTTCATTGAAAATACACTTATCACCACTATAAAAACGGTCGCGAAATACTTCATATACCTTAAAAAGTTTGCAAATATAACAATAAACTCCGCTCTATCATAAGTGAAGCGGAATTGTCTCAGTTGATTAACAAATTTTAGAGGTTTTTATTGTTTTAAATTTCGCTTGTCTTCTCCCCACAACAACTTTTTTCTTAGGGTTTTTATAAAACTATCGTCCAGCAGCTGCACCAGTTTAATGGTAAAGGGCGCTTTCTGTACTGTAAGACGAGTGTTATTTGCGAATGTTGCAGTTCGAGAATCTAATGAAACCAAATAGGTGTCTTCCCGTCCTGAAACCTGTAGTGAAATTTTACTGGAATCTGGCAATACCAGCGGTCTTGCGCTTAAATTGTGAGGCGCAATGGGGGTAATAACCAGACTGTTGTTACTGGGGTCTATTACAGGACCGCCGCAACTTAATGAATATCCGGTAGAGCCGGTTGGGGTTGCCAGTATAAGGCCGTCACTCCAGTAAGAAGTAAGGTACTTGCCGTCAACTTCGGTCTCTACCTTAATCATAGAGGTGGTGTTTTTTCGGTTAATAGCAACTTCGTTTAGGGCAAAATTCAATTCTGAAATTTCTGAATTATCTGGGTCAGATGTAAGTTGAAGCAAACTTCTTTCTGAAATGGAGTATTCCCCTTCCAGAATTTGGTTGATGCTTTCTGCAATATTTTCTTTTTGAATAGTTGCTAAAAAACCAAGCCTGCCCGTATTTATACCTACAATAGGAATTCCCAGATCCTGTACATACGTTATAGATTTTAAAATAGTGCCATCTCCACCAATACTAAAAAAGAGGTCGTAACTTGTATCGAGCTTTAAAAATGTTTTAAACGCCGAAGTAGTCTCAACCCCATCATTGAGGTTGATAATGTCCATAAAGTTTTTTTCTATGAGCACTTCCATCCCTTTCTTTTTAAGGGCGTCCAAAATTATCTGAATATACGTTTCAGAATTTTTGTGATAAAACTGGCCGTAAATACCTATCTTCATGGAGTTATATATTTAGGTATTTATCTAAGTAGTTGGAACGCTTCTTCAAATCTTCCAAAAACCTGTCTTCTTCGTGATTGCTCACCACCGTATAGCTATACCTGCGGAAGGTTTGCACAATAGCGTTCATTCCCTGATGCCCTATTTTTAGGGTTATCTGGGTGAGGTCGCTGTCACCTTTTGAAATAAAAGCCCCAAGGATTTTAGCATCGTTGGTTTCTACAATCTGGGAAATTTCACTAAAAGAATAATCTTTCGCTCCTTTTTCAACCACAATAATGCCGCCTGCTTCGTTTAAAAAGGGAGTGTCATTAAAACAATGCATAATGTCATTAAGTTCAAAATAACCAAGATAGGTATTGTCATTGTCCAGTACAGGCATTATATTGCTGTTGTGGAGCGCAAAAGCCTCCAGTATGTCCAGCCAGTGTGTGGTTTTATGCACAAAAAAGGGCTCCAACGCATATTGGTAATCTTTGATTTTTTTTTCGTTTTCAAAACAATAGGCATCTGTTTCAGAAATACAACCCATAAACTCTTTACCCTTCGCTATGATAAGGTGCGAATAGGTAAGTTTGTTAAACGTTTCTTGTATAACTTTTATAGAAGCCGAAATTGGAAAGGTCTCAATGTCGTTTATGATGTAGTTTATAGTATTCAAAGCAAAATAATTTTTATGCAAATTAGTCAAAATATGCCTTTTAAGCATAACTGCAAGTTTGTATTTTTGTTATTAGATAACCGTTGGCTGAAATTAGTGTAGGAAAACATATCGTATATTTTGTCACACTGAGCTTGTCGAAGTGCATGCAATAATGTCTTCGACAGGCTCAGACTGACAAATAAACCTTTATTTTAATAGAAATAGCTCCTGGACTTTTTTCTAAAAAAAAGAAATTATTCATTTTGCCTAATAGATAAACTAGCATGACAAAATTAAGCGTAAACATTAATAAAATAGCCACCTTACGAAATGCAAGAGGCGGAAACCTGCCCAACGTAGTTCAAGTTGCAAAAGATGCCGAAAAATTTGGTGCCCAGGGCATCACTATTCATCCAAGACCAGATGAGCGGCATATTCGGTATCAGGATGCGCTTGACTTAAAAGAAATTGTTACTACCGAATTTAATATTGAAGGAAACCCAATCGATAAATTTTTAGATTTAGTCCTCGAGCTTAAACCTACCCAGGCCACGTTAGTTCCTGACGCTGTAGATGCCATTACCTCTAATGCGGGTTGGGACACAGTTAAGCACGGGGCGTATTTAAAGGAAGTGATTGCAGAGTTAAAAAGAAACGGGATTCGGACCTCTATTTTTGTAGACCCAACCCTGGAAATGATTGAAGGCGCAGCTAGCACAGGAACCGACAGAATAGAATTGTACACCGAAGATTTTGCACACCAATACAGCTTAGGAAATACGGAAGCGGTACAACCGTACGCCCAATGCGCAACCTTAGCCCATACATTGGGGTTGGGAGTAAATGCCGGACACGATTTGTCCTTGCAAAATATTCAGTTTTTTAAACAAAGTGTTCCGCATTTACTGGAAGTTTCAATTGGTCATGCGCTGGTTTGCGAAGCGCTATATGAAGGACTTGAAACCGTAATTAAACGCTATCTAAACAAACTGAATTGATACTACACTCACAAATTATAGGAAAAGGTACACCGTTTATTATTTTACATGGGTTTTTAGGGTCTGGAGATAACTGGAAAACGCTGGGTAATCAATTTGCCGAAGATGGGTATGAGGTACACTTGGTGGACCAGCGCAATCATGGGCGTAGTTTTCATTCTGAAAATTTTAGCTATGAAGTAATGGCGACCGATTTGCTGAAATATTTAAATCACCACGATATTTCAGAATGTATTCTTTTGGGACATTCCATGGGAGGTAAAACAGCGATGTCCTTTGCTGTGGAACATCCTGAGCGGGTTACCAAGCTTTTGGTGGCAGATATTGGTCCCAAAGCCTATCCGCAACACCATCAAGATATCTTAAAGGCATTGTCTGTATTAGATTTTTCAAACATTAAATCGAGGGGACAGGCAGATAAAGTGCTTTCAGAATATATTCCAGATATTGGGACACGTCAGTTTTTATTAAAAAACATCTATTGGAAGGAAAAAGGAATTTTAGGATTACGCATCAATTTACCCGTGCTTTCAGAAAAAATTATGGAAGTGGGAAAAGCGTTACCCAAAAGTTCAGTCTTTGAAGGACCTGCCATGTTCATGAAAGGTCAAAACTCTGGTTATCTTGAAGTTACAGACGAAATTTTAATTCATAAACATTTTCCAAAAGCTCAAATTGTTACAATTTCAGAAGCTGGGCACTGGCTTCACGCAGAAAATCCTTCCGAATTTTATGAAAATGTTATCAAATTTTTATAACATTGCAAAGGTAAATTTATTATGTACGCATAGTAAATTTTCTAATTAACGTTTTATGAATGCATAAAACAAACTAAAACTTAATCCCTAGAATTAACATTATGAAAAAACTTCTTTTCCTTTCTGTGTTTGCCCTGGCAACTGCAGTAACGTATGCTGGAGGGTATCGTGTAAGCCTTCAAGGAAACAAATCCTTGGCTATGGGACACACTGGTGTTGCTGTGGTAAACAGTAGCGAATCGGTATTTTTTAACCCGGCGGGTCTTGTGTACCTAGAAAACAAACTGAGCATTACTGGTGGTGCCTTTGGAGTATTCTCCGATGTGGCATACCAGAACACTGCAACAGGTGCATCGGCACAAACCGATAGTCCTGTTGGAACTCCTTTTTACTTATATGGTTCTTACCAGGCTACAGACTGGCTGGCCTTTGGAATAGGAGTGTACACACCTTATGGTAGTACTGTAGAGTATGAAGATGATTGGGCTGGTTCACACCTGGTAAACAATATCGACTTACAGGCTATTTTTGTACAGCCTACTGTTTCTTTTAAATTAAGTGAGTACTTTAGCGTAGGTGGTGGTCCTATTTACGTAAATGGTTCTGTAAATTTCAACAGAAACCTAAACCGTACGCTTACAGATCTTGATGGCAATCGCTCTGAAGTAACCGTAGACGCTACTGGTGTTACAAATTGGGGATGGACAGTTGGTGCTATGTTTAAGCCAACTGAAAATTTAACGATTGGCGCAAATTACCGTTCAGAAATTATTTTAGATGCTGAAGATGGCGATGCCGATTTCGAAAATGTGCCAAATTCGCCGTTAACTCCTTTTGCTGATACTTCTTTTGATGCATCCTTACCGCTTCCTGCCGAAATGACCGTAGGTTTAGCCTATGAGTTTTGTGACAAGTGGTTGTTTGCATTCGATTACAACCGAACTTTTTGGGATGTATACGAAAGTTTAGATATAGATTTTGAAAATCCAGTAATTCCAGATTCTTTTAATCCTAGAAACTATAAAAATGCATCTACATATCGTTTCGGTTTACAGTACGATGCTACCAAAATGTTTACCTTAAGAGCTGGATATTACTTTGACGAATCTCCGGTAACAGAAGGTTTCTTCTCACCAGAAACACCAAGGAACGATAGCAATGGTTATACAGCAGGTTTAACTGTGAATATTTCAGATAACCTACAAATAGACGCTTCTTTCCTTTACCTGCACTTTAAAGAAGTAGATGCTTCTTACGAAGGATATACAGAGAACGGACAGGTTGCTCCTTTTGAAGGAACGTACAAGTCCAGTGCTTTTGCACCAGGTTTAGGAGTTACTTATAAAATGTAATTTTAAAAAAAATTAGAACATGAAAAAATCAATATATATACTAATAGGAGGCTTGCTTACCTTAGGTTTTGTAAGCTGTGAGCCAGAATTTGATAACCCAGTGGATGAAGGAGGATTTTATACCACAGGAGATGCAGATATGAGTAATTTTGTTGCTGTAGGGAATTCCTTAACAGCAGGATTTGCAGATAATGCCCTGTACATTACAGGACAGGAAAATTCATTTCCAAACATCCTGGCGCAACAATTTGCGTTAGCAGGAGGTGGGGATTTTACCCAGCCGTTAATGGCAGATAATTTAGGAGGACTTCTGTTAAACGGTACTCAGGTAGCGCAAAACAGATTGGTTTTAGAGGCAGACCCAATGACGGGAGAGCCTTTAACGCCTATCATCTTAGAGGGGAATCCAACTACCGAAGTAACCACAAGTCCAACAGGTCCTTTTAACAATATGGGCGTTCCCGGGGCTAAAAGTTTTCACCTGGTAACTCCAGGATACAGTACTTTAAACCCTTACTTTGGTCGTTTTGCAACTAGTGCAAGTACTACGGTAATTGCAGATGCAGTTTCTTTAAACCCATCTTTTTTCACTCTTTGGATTGGAAACAATGATATTTTGAGCTTTGCAACCAGCGGGGGAATTGGAGTTGATCAAATAGGAAATCTTGATCCGTCTACCTATGGACCTAACGATATTACAGATCCTAATGTATTTGCAGCTGCATATAGCCAGCAAGTAGATGCTTTAAAAGCAGGTGCCTCTGGAGGAGTTTTAATTAATATCCCAGATGTAACATCTATTCCATTTTTTACAACGGTACCTTTTGCGCCTTTGAGCCCATTAGATCCTAACTTTGGACCACAAATTCCTGAGTTGAATGCACAGTTTGGATTGTTAAACCAGGCTTTTGCGTTTTTGGGTGTTCCGGAAAGATCCATTATTTTCTCTACTACAGGTGCGAGCGCTGTTGTAGTGCACGACGAAAGTCTTCCAAACTTAGCTGCAGAACTTACACAGGTACTTATTGGAGGTGGTTTAGATAAAGCTACTGCTACTATTTTTGGATTGCAATACGGACAAGCACGTCAGGCTACCAGCGACGATTTGTTAGTATTAACAAGCTCTTCAGTTATTGGTACTGTAAACAATGACCGTCTGGCAGAACTTATTGGTTTTGGAGTTCCAGAAGCTCAAGCTGCTCAATTGGCAATTAACGGAATTACATTCCCTTTAACCGATCAGTTTGTGTTACTACCTTCAGAACAAGCTGCAGTTGCTACAGCGACAGCGGCATACAACGCTACTATAAGTTCATTGGCTGCTGCTAATGGATTAGGATATGTAGATGCGCGTCGTTACTTAAGAGATGTAGCTACTAGCGGTGTAGCGTATGACAGCGGATTGTTAACTTCTGTATTTGCAACCGGGGGAGCATTTTCTCTGGATGGAGTACACCCAACACCTCGTGGTTATGCATATACTGCAAACCTGATTATAGATGAAATTAATAAGACCTATAATGCTACTATTCCAAAAGTAAACATTGGTAACTATGGAACCATTACCGTAGCGAATAATGTAAATAACTAAACTATTCAATTTGTAGTTAAACCGCTTTTAGATTTTTTCTAAAAGCGGTTTTTTTATACCTTTAAATGTAAAATATAGACGTATGAACTGGATTTTAAAATTACTTCTTACTGCAGTTGCAGTTATAATTTTGGCTTACATCTTACCTGGAGTAGAAGTTTCCGGATATCTTTCGGCACTTGGGGTTGCTGTGGTTTTGGCATTATTAAGACTCATTGTAAAACCTATACTCGTTATCCTTACCTTGCCGGTAACCATAGTAACATTAGGGCTTTTTCTGCTTATTATTAACGCTGTCATAATTTTGCTGGCAGATTTTTTTGTGGGCGGTTTTGCTGTTCAGAATATCTGGTGGGCGCTTCTTTTTAGTGTGTTGCTTTCGCTTCTTCAGTCCATCTTGCACTCTTTGGTTTCAGAAGAAAAATAAGGTGTTGAAATTCAGTCTTCCTGCTGTTGTTCAATCGTTTTAAAAACCGTACTTTTGCATCCCGAAATTTATAGGATATACACATATGAACATCACAAAAAAGGAAATAGACAAATTGAATGCAGTAGTAACTGTTGAAATTTCAAAAGACGACTACGCAGACAAAGTACACGGAATTTTAAACAATTACCGTAAAACCGCCAATATCCCAGGTTTTAGAAAAGGACATGTGCCTATGGGAATGGTAAAAAAGCAGTATGGTCAGGCAGTATTGGTAGAAGAGGTAAATAAGTTATTGCAAGAAAACCTTCATAAATTTTTAACCGAAGAAAAACTGGACGTACTTGGAAATCCTATTCCAAAAAACGAAGCTGAGATAGACTGGAACAGCGACGATTTCAAATTTGAATTTGACCTAGGGTTGGCTCCGGAATTTGAAGTAGCTATCCCGGGTAAAAAAGCAACAACACACTACAAGATCGTTGCAGATGATGAGATGCTCAACAACCAGGTGAAAACTATCCGTAAGCAATACGGAAAGTTAACTTCAAAAGATACTGTTGAAAAAGGAGACGAAATTACCGGAACGTTTACTTCAACCGAAAAAGAGATTGAAAATAAGACCACTATTGCGTTAGAAGATATTAAGGGTAAAAAGCAAACAACAGCTTTAACAGGTGCTAAAATTGGTGACGAAGTTGTTCTGAAAACCAAGGGAATGTTTGCAGACGATCACGATAATCAGAAGCATTTAGGAGTTGCGCACGATGATGCACACGGACTTGATATTGAAGTAACCTTCAAAATTGAAGAGGTAAACGCACGTGAAATGGCTGAACTAAACCAGGAGTTGTTTGATAAATTGTTTGGTGAAGGTGTAGTAACTTCAGAAGAAGAACTTAAAGATAAAATTAAGCAAGATGCCGAAGGACAATTTGCCCAGCAAAGCGACCAGAAGCTGTTGAATGATGTGGTGGAAGACTTAATTGAAAACACCAAATTTGACCTTCCAAAGGAGTTTTTACAACGCTGGATTCAGGTTTCGGGAGAAAAAAAGTTAACAGACGAAGAAGCTGCAGCCGAATTTGAAAGAAGTGAAAAAGGATTGCGTTACCAGTTAATTGAAGGAAAATTACGAGCAGATAACAATTTGCAGGTAACTTTTGACGAGTTGAAAGACCACGCAAAAAATATGATCAAGGCTCAAATGGCTCAGTACGGAAATACCAATCCAACCGAGGAGGAACTGGAAAGTATTTCGGCAAGAATACTGTCTAATGAAGAAGAGGTAAAACGCTTGAGTGAGCAGTTAAATACCAATAAAATACTTCAGTTTTATAAAGAAAATGCAAAACTGAAAACCAAAGAAATTACCTATGAGAACTTCATAAAAGAAGCATACGCTTAATTGAGTAAAAAAATCGGTATCTTTGAGGGCGTTGAAAATAACTATTCAACGCCCTAATTGTTTAAAAAAAGAAGTTGTATTTATATGAATTACGGAAAAGAATTTAAAGACTTTGCCATTAAAGATCAAGGCATCAGCAGTACGTACTACGACAAAATATTAAGCAGTATGTACCCAGTAGGTCTCACCCCAAATATAATTGAAGAACGCCAGATGAATGCCGTGGCTATGGACGTGTTTTCACGTTTAATGATGGACCGCATTATCTTTTTAGGTACAGGCATTAATGATCAGGTAGCAAACATAGTACAGGCACAATTGCTTTTTCTGGAAAGTACCGATGCTTCTAAGGATATTCAAATTTACATTAACTCTCCTGGTGGAAGTGTATATGCCGGATTGGGTATTTACGATACCATGCAGTTTATTAAGCCGGATGTAGCAACTATTTGTACAGGAATGGCCGCCTCTATGGGTGCCGTTTTGTTATGTGCTGGAGAAAAAGGAAAACGAAGTGGCTTAACACACTCAAGAGTAATGATTCATCAGCCTTTGGGTGGTGCTCAGGGACAGGCAAGTGATATTGAAATTACCGCCCGTGAAATTGTTACCCTAAAAGAAGAATTGTATAAAATTATAGCCAAGCACAGCGGTCAGACCTATGAAAAAGTGTATGAGGATAGCGATCGTGATTATTGGATGAAAGCCGAAAAAGCAAAGAAATATGGAATGATAGACGAGATTTTATCTCGCTAATCTTTTCAAAAATAAAACTATGGCGAAAGAAGAATTAGAATGTTCATTTTGCAGTCGTAAAAAAGCTGAAACCAACTTGCTTATTGCAGGACTGGACGCACATATATGTGATAGATGTATTGAACAGGCACACGGTATTGTGGTAGAAGAAGCCTTACACGCTAATAATACTAACTTGAGTACCGATGTTATGCTGAAAAAGCCAAAAGCTATAAAAGAGTTTTTGGACGACTACGTAATAGGACAGGAGTTTACAAAAAAGGTAATGTCTGTTGCAGTTTACAATCATTACAAACGACTCTTACAGCCTAAGAGCGATGACGATATTGAAATACAAAAAAGTAACATTATAATTGTAGGTCAGACTGGTACAGGGAAAACATTAATTGCTAAAACCATTGCGCGTATGCTAAATGTGCCCCTGGCTATTGTAGACGCTACAGTATTAACAGAAGCCGGCTACGTAGGGGAAGATGTGGAGAGCATCTTAACAAGATTATTGCAGGCAGCAGATTATAACCTTGAAAAAGCCCAGAACGGCATCGTTTTTATAGACGAAATAGATAAAATTGCCCGTAAAAGTGATAATCCAAGTATTACACGGGATGTTAGTGGTGAAGGAGTACAACAAGCCCTGCTTAAACTCTTAGAAGGAACAACCGTTAATGTGCCACCAAAAGGAGGCCGCAAACACCCCGACCAAAAATTTATTGAAGTAAATACCGAAAATATACTTTTTATTGCAGGAGGTGCTTTTGATGGGATTGAAAGACATATCTCCAAACGATTAAATATGCAAGCTGTTGGTTTTAGTGCTTCCAAAAAGGAAAATACGCTGGAAAAAGATCATATGCTCAAGTATATTATACCCAAAGATTTAAAAGATTTTGGTTTAATTCCTGAAATTATAGGTCGATTGCCCGTACTCACTTATATGAATCCTCTGGATAAAGCAACGCTACGTGCCATTTTAACCGAACCTAAAAATGCCATTATTAAACAATATAAAAAGTTGTTTGAAATGGACGGGATAGAATTTATTATCACAACCGAAGCACTGGATTTTATAGTAACGCAAGCTATAGAGTACAAACTGGGCGCCAGAGGTCTTAGATCGCTTTGTGAAGCTGTTTTAACCGATGCAATGTATGAGTTGCCAGGGAATGAAGAAGCATCAAAAACCCTGAAGGTTACTAAAGAATATGCCAAGGAGAAGCTTCAAAAAACAACGATTAAAAAATTAAAGGCGGTGTCCTAACACTTACTTTATACGATACAATAAGAAAAGCCAAACAGAAATGTTTGGCTTTTTTACTTAACTAATCTAATGTACATCTTTCGATGTTGTAAAATTATTATGGAGTGGCAATAACCGTTTTAACTTTTTTGGAAGCAATTTTTTGTTGAAACTGCTCTTTTTTACCTTTTAGTGTGTAACCAGCAACTTCCGTATTTTCCTTTTGAAAGTTTCTGGAAGCTCCGCAAGAAGTAAAACTTACGGCAAAAACTGTAATGGCTATTATATAAACTAACTTTTTCATGTACGGGGTTTCATTCATTTGAACAGTACAAACGTATGGCGTAAGAAAAATACTACCAAAACTATTAGTTGAAATGCCTGGGAAACTCGTTGAAATACACTTAAAATTTCTCATTTCGATAAACTGCAAAAATCATCGATTTTCTGAGTGTTTTTAAGCCGTAAAAAGGTGTTGTTTGTCGATTGAAGGGATTTGCTTAACAGTTGTTAAGTTCTAAGAGCTCTTCAATATAATTTCTGGAATTGGAAAGTCTGGGAACCTTGTGTTGCCCTCCCAATTTCCCATTACCTTTAAGCCAATCGTAAAATAAGCGTTCTCTGGCACAATGAATGGTAGGAGCATTTAAGGTGGTGTTATTAAAGCGTTTTGCTTCATAATCGCTGTTTAGCTCCATTAGGGCTGTATCAAACACCTGTGTAAACTGTGTAAAATCTTTGGGAGGGTTTTTAAATTCAATAATCCACTCGTGGGCTCCCTTCTCTTTCCCTTCCATAAAAACAGGAGCTGCAGTGTAGTCTACTACTTCGGTGTTGGTAATGTTAGAAGCTTTTCTTAGTGCCGCTTCTGCATTTTCAATAATAAGTTCTTCGCCAAACACATTAATATGGTGCTTGGTTCGTCCGGTTACTTTAATTCGAAATGGTCTGGTTGATGTAAATCGCACCGTATCCCCAATTTTATAACGCCATAACCCAGCATTGGTGGTAATAATAATAGCATAATTTTTACCTTCTTCAACTTCGGCTAGCGGGATTACTTTTTCCTTTGCTGTACCATAGGTGTCCATTGGGATAAATTCGTAGAAAATCCCGTAGTCCAGCATTAATAGTAATTCTTTATTTGCATTTTGATCCTGAATGGCAAAAAAGCCTTCCGAGGCATTGTATATTTCGTAATACCTGAAATTTTCTTTAGGGAGTATTTTGTTGTATTGTTCTATATAGGGATCAAAATTTACACCGCCGTGAAAATATACTTCTAAGCCAGGCCATATTTCAAACAAATTTTCTTTTCCCGTCGTTTCAAGCACATTGTTAAGTAATACCAGCATCCAGGAAGGAACTCCTGCAAGGCTTGTTACTTTTTCATTTATTGTTTCGTTTACAATGGCCTGCATTTTGGTTTCCCAATCTGCCATCAAAGAAATTTCGTTTTTAGGGGTACTGCTGTATTCTGCCCAGAAGGGCATATTGTCAATTAAAATTGCGGAAAGATCTCCAAAAACAGTCCCGTTTTCCTGGTATAGTTGTTTGCTGCCACCCAGCCGTAACCCTTTCCCTACAAACAATTGTGAATCTGGGTTGTTGTTTAAGTACATACAAAGTAAATCCTTGCTAGCTGCATAGTGACAATCCTCTAATGAGTCGCTGCTTACGGGTATAAATTTGCTCTTGGCGTTGGTGGTGCCACTGGATTTGGCAAACCATTTTATGGGAGTGGGCCAAAAAATATTATGTTCTCCTTTTCTGGCGCGCTCAATACGTTCCTGGTTTTCTTCGTACGTGGTAATTGGAACCCTATACGCAAATTCATTATAAGACTTTATGGTGCTAAAATCGTATTGTTTGCCAATTTCGGTATGCTTTGCTTTTTGAATAAGGTTTTGCAGCAGCTCTTCCTGTACATCTATAGGGTATTTAAGAAACAGTTCAATCTGGTGGAACCGTTTCTTTAAAAACCAAGAGGCAATAGAATTTACAATGGGGATTGGCATAATTTTCTGCTATCTTTATGCAATAAAAATAACGATTTTTCTCTTAGGAATTTTCAGTGTTTAAAATTTCAAATAGTCTAAAATCTACAAGCTTTAAAATTAATGCAATACAAAGGAGTTTTACGTAAAATGCAGACCGAAAACGGGTCGCCTATTCAGTATTATCTGGTTTTTGAAAACGATTTTCTGCAAATGAACCAATTACTGGACAAGCAACTTACCATTAATTTCCTGGGGTACGAATGCCTTCATTGTGGCTTACATAAAAAAATATACCGTCAGGGCTATTGTAAATCTTGCTTTTATTAAGTACCCCAGGCTACAGACTGGGTAATTAAGCCAGAGTTAAGCACGGCACATTTGGACAAAGAGGACCGGGATCTGGAATATGAAAAACGAGTGCAATTACAACCTCATGTGGTGTATTTGGCCAATAGTAGCAATGTAAAAGTAGGTGTAACGCGAAAAACTCAAGTTCCCACCCGGTGGATAGATCAAGGTGCTCACGAAGCGATCGAAATAGTGGAAGTCCCCAATCGCTATCTTGCAGGAATAACCGAAATTTCACTTAAAGATCACGTTGGAGATAAGACCAACTGGCGCACGATGCTAAAAAATGAAATTGAAGATGAAAACCTGATTGCCTGGCGGGACAGGTTAAAACAATATATTCCAGACGAAGCACTTCCTTATTATCTTGAAAACAATTCTGAGACCAATCTGGAATTCCCGGTACTGCAATACCCTACAAAACTAAAAAGCTTAAATCTGGAAAAAACACCCAGTTACACAGGCATTCTTAAAGGAATTAAAGCGCAATACCTTATTTTTGAAGATTCTACTGTGTTTAATATTCGTAGCAACGAAGGATACGTGGTTGCAATTTCTATACATTAGTCCAGTAGCATTCTAATACACTGAACTAAAGACCCCAGGACAAGAGCCGCGCCAATTATATTTAATACCATGGGGCGTTTTTTATTTTTTCGCTTGCTTAATACTTTGCTCATTTTTCCGTAGAAATACAAGGTGGTTAGTTTTCCAAAAAAAATTCCTATAAAGAAAAGAGCAAGGTTTACTACAGGGCTAAATTTTGAAACCGAGAATAAATAGGTGTTGGAAAGGCTAATAATTAAAATCCAAAAAATAAGTGCTGTTGGGTTTAGAAAAGCCAACAAAAACCCTTTCCAAAAATTGCCTATTCTGCTGTCTTCAGATAGTGGGTTGTCAAAATCTATATGTATCTGGTTCCTTAATAAAATGAGTAGCCCAATTACAAAAAAGATAAAGAGAATAGTGTATTGAACCCATGGATTGTCTTCAAAAAAACTGGTAAAAACCTGGCTGTAGAGTAATGCAATTACGGATAGTAAAACACTGCCCATACCTGCGCCAAGAGCAATACGGAATCCTTTTTTAAACGATTTTTCCAGGGTAGTTGTAATTACGGCAATATTAGAGGAGCTTGCCGGGATAGCTCCAATTCCTGAAAAAAAATAACCTGTAAGTAAAAACACCAACAGCATTAAAATATCATAAATCATAAGTTGTAAAATTTGAGGAAGGGCATTTTGTAAAAAGCGTTTTTACAACGCACTTATTTACAATACTTCGGAGATAGTGTTTTTACTTTAGTTAATACTGTCTTTTTTCTTGTTTCCAAAAAGGCCGCCAAATATATCTTTTACAACTTCTTTTGGATCTGTTTTAGGGGTTCCCGTATTGCTATTGTTTGTGGAGTCTTTTGGTTTATTTCCGCCGCCAATTAAATCTTTTATAATATTGGTTCCTTTGTCTTTTAGCTCTTCTTTTTGTTTGTCGATAAGCTTTTGTGTTAAGGTGGATACAGCAGCTTTAGTGTCTACAGAAATATTAGGGTTGTTTATAGTTCCATTTAAACCTATAGGTAAAATAACCTTTGTATTTTCGGCTTCAGAGGGGTCTAGTTTGGACAACAAATTGGCTACTTCACTACCCAGATATTTTGCGGGTACATTCAGATTTACGTTGTAATTGATGCTTTTGTCCAAACCGTGTGTTCCTGCTACGGTTACACCAATTCCTTTTACATCAAAATCGAAAGGTTGTACTTCAATATTGCCATTGTTAAATTTTAAAAGAGTGCTTACATCCCGTAAACTTAATTTGTCCAAATTTAAAAAGGATACTTTGTCTCCCAATTTTGAAAGCAAAGGTGTTTTGTTTTTGTCTACTTCTGCTGTTATAATTTGCGCTAAGGCATCTCCTGCCAGGGTAGCTAGTTTTGGAGTAAAATTGTTGTTTAGCTCCCCGTTCAGTTTTATAGTAGTGTTTAAATTTCCTTGCAAAGATTGTGCAATAGGTGCCAAAAAACTTAAAATCTCTAATTGCTGAAAGGAGCTTGCAATGTCAATTTTGTTTAAATCAAGACTCATGTCAAAAGTCGGCACATTATTTTTTGTAGTAACATTTCCCGATAGCGCTACATTTCCGCCTAATAAAGAGGAAGTAACATTCGTTAAACTAGCCGTTTCATTTTTAATAGAAACACTTCCCTTCGCATTGTCCAGGGTGAGATCATCATAAATTACTTTGTTGGCAGAAAAATTAAGTGTAGCATCTAAAAAATCCGGTATCTGAATACTTTTTTCTTTTGAAGATGCTATTCTTGTTGGGCTTTCATTTCCTGCTTTTTCAGATTTTGGAGCTTCTTCAGCCATGAAATCGTTTAGATTAAAGGTGTTTGAAGTTACGTTAAAGGTTCCTTTTAAGTCTTGTTTAGACATAATCCACGGAATAAGATTTTGAATATTACCATTGGCTTGAACGTCGCTACTGCCAGTGCTGGCGGTCATTTCTTTTAATGTGATAACGCCGGGGGACATGTGTATGGCGGCATTCCCGATGTTGATTGGGTTCTTAAAAGCACCATCGGTATAGGTAAAGTCTTTTAAACTTGCTGTACCATTTGTTTTAATATTTTGGTATTGCTCATTTTCAATGGAGGCCATATCAAAATTAGTAGTAACGTCGGCATTAAAAATTCCTCGTAGGGGTTGTTCCATTTCTATAGGAAGTACCTGATCTATATTTGCCAGGTTTAGGGTTCCTTTTAAAGCTAAGTTTACCAAGGCGTTTTCAGTTATATTTCTAATGCTTCCGCTGGCTGCAAATAACTCGTCGTCAATTCTAAAGGTAAGCGTGCCAATGTTGAGGTAGGTGTCTTTTAACAACCCTGTTTCATTCATCAAATCGGCGTTAATAGTTATATTTCTAACTGTTTTTGGTAAATCCGGATATTTAAATGAGGCATTATTACTGCGCACCTTTATAGCCATAGTAGGAATGCGTTCTTCATCTATAATTCCCTTTAATTTCCCATCCACAGTAAAATCTCCAGTGGTAGTAACACCGTCCAGTTCTTTTACGTAATCCTTCGGAATTACAGCCAGAAAATTTTTAAAGTCTGAAGAAGGCGTCTTAAATGTGAGGTCAATTTCGTTATTATTTTCGTTCACTTTTACAAAACCGTTAAACGTGAGGGGAAGGTCGTTTACTTTTGCTTCGTTTTCAAGAAAGGTATATTTCTGATTTTTTAAATCTAACTGAAAATTGGCGTCCAGCGACACATTGTTATTGCTTAAATATTCAACATCGCCCAGTTTAAAAGAGACGAGGGCGTTGGTGGTGGTTGCCAAATTTGATACATCCAGCGAAAAATCGCCATCGCCTTCGTGATTTACTTCGGTAAGCATTAGGTAAGTTTTTGTGGCTTCATCTAAATAATTAATGCGAGTGTTGTTAATTTCATAGTGCTGGAGGTCGAATACAAATCCCTTTTCCTGGGCTGTTGCAGTTTCATTTGTAATAGGAGCGTCGTTTTTTATGGCTACGTCGTAATTGGCATTGCCAAGACTGTCTATTTTAATATTTATTAACGCATTGTCCAGCTGTAGCGCATCTACTTTTATGGCTTCGTTTCCACTTTTAAATAGTTGCGTAACACCCATGTCTATTTTAAGAGCTTCGCCACTTGCAAGGGTGTCTCCGGCAAACGGGGTTTTATTAATAACGGTAAAATCCTTTACCACAACAGTTGCTTTTGGAAAACTACGAAAAAGTGTAAGGTCTAACTCTTCCCAGGCCACCGAAGCATTTAGGTTTTTATTAATGTTTTCTTTTAGTAAATTTTCTATCGTTCCTTTAAACAAAAAAGGTGCGAGTAGCAGCAGGACAATAACCAGTCCTAACACAATTCCTAAAATCTTCAATATTTTTTTCATCTTTAACTATTTTTGTACGTAAGAAAAGAGAGGGTGTACTGTGTGGATTACATAACGATTTCTCTTTGCTTATGTTTCTTGTCAATTTATTTTTTTTATACTTCGCGTTGTAGCTTTAATTCTTCTCCAATTCCCAATCCAAATTTTTTCCGAAGCGCATACACACTTACATACAGCAGTGGGGTGTCTAACACTGCCACTAAAACCTTAAAAAGAAAACCACTAAACAATAGTGCGCCAAATAAGGACCATTCAATTTTTTTAAAAGCACATAGCAACAGCAGCACCGTAAATGTATCTACAAATTGTGAAAGAAATGTAGAAAAATTATTACGCAACCACAGGTGTTTTCCGCGGGTTAGACGTTTCCAGAAGTGAAATATCTGTATGTCTATATATTGTGCCAGTAAGTAGGCTGTCATGGATGCAAAAACCGCGATGGCAGTTGCGCCAAATACGGTACTGAACAAACTGTCGTCTACGGGACTCCAGGGGGTTGCAGGAACAAGATCTGCTATGTATACAATACCCAGAGAAAAAAAAGAAGCAAAGATTCCTGCTGTTACTACCTGGTTTGCTTTTTTCTTGCCGTATACTTCACTAATAATATCGGTAATTAAAAAAGTAATGGGGTAGGGTAATATCCCTACAGAAATTTCAAACGTATACAAACCGAATAAATCCCAGGTAAAAAACTTCTGAAATATTAAGTTTCCTACTACCAGTGCCGCAATAAACAACGCTCCCAAAATAAAATAGATACGTTGCGCTAACAAAATGTCTTTGAGTGGGAGCTGCTTCAAAAGTTTTAGTTTGTAGTACAAAGATACTAGAGAGTCGCTTTGTTTTCCTTAATTTCGTCTTAAAACCAAAATTTCAGATTATTAACCACAACAATAACATATACCTCTCTTTAGGAAGTAACCTGGGGAATCGGTTTCAGTATTTACAGCAAGCTGTAGATGCTATTTTTACTGAAATAGGAACCTTGCATAAAATTTCTTCGGTATACGAAACTCCGGCTTTGGGTTTTGACGGCGATCCATTTTTAAATTGTGTACTTTGGGTACGCTCTTCGTTAACAGCCAGGCAAACCCTGAAGATTACTCAAAAAATTGAAAAACAATTAGGCAGAGAGCAAAAAACAACTACCGTTGGCTATGCTTCGCGTGTAATTGATATAGACATAGTGCTTTATAACACTGAAATTTTCACTGAGAAGAATCTGGAGATACCACACCCCCGATTTCACAGCCGAGCATTTGTATTACAACCCCTGGCAGAAGTAAATCCGCAATTGGTGCACCCTGTTTTACAACAAAACGTGATAAAGTTGTTGGCAAAAACCAAGGACGGTGGTGCGATTACAAAACAATCTAAATGGTTGCGAAACCCAAGGCAGGATTACGATATTTCTAAACTGAATTATATAGCCATTGAAGGGAACATTGGCGCTGGAAAAACCAGTCTGGCTACTAAAATAGCAACCGATTTTAATGCAAAGCTTATTTTGGAGCGCTTTAAGGACAATCCTTTTTTACCTAAGTTTTATGAGGATCAGTCCCGATATGCGTTTCCCTTGGAAATGTCTTTTCTGGCAGATCGTTACCAGCAATTGCTGGAAGATATTAAGCAATTCGATTTATTTAAGGAATGTGTGGTAGCAGATTATGATGCTTATAAATCGTTGATATTTGCTAAAGTAACGTTGGCTGCTGAGGAATTTAACCTGTACAAGAAGCTTTTCAACTTAATGCATAAGGAGCTTCCCAAGCCGGATGTTTATGTGTATTTATATCAAAATACCGAGAGGTTGCTGGAGAATATTCAAAAGCGGGGCCGAAAGTATGAAAAAGGTATTGCTCCAGCATATCTCAATAAAATTAATGAGGGTTATTTACAGTTTATAAAAACCCAGCCACAGGAGAAAGTAAAAATTATTGATGTTTCAGAAATAGATTTTGTAAAAAACAGGAAGGATTATTTGGCCGTTTTAAAACAATTATTGTCATAGTGTTAAACAACACAGCTTTATTTGTTTCAGTTTTCTACTATGTTTTTACTGCTTTATTTATTTTTCTAAAGCTTTTAGTTTTGAGAAAAAGTCCCAGACCACCACGCCACAACTTACTGAAATATTCAACGAATGTTTTGTTCCGTATTGAGGGATTTCCAGTACAGCATCGCTAGCTGAAACTACTTTTTGTTGAACGCCTTTTACTTCATTTCCAAAGATAACAGCGTAGGTAAGTGCTTTTTGCACCGAAAACTCCTGCAGGGGGATGGATGCTTCTGCCTGCTCTATAGCCGCTATAAAAACACCTTCACTTTGGAGTTTGGTAATTACGTCACTGGTATTTTCTGCATATTCCCACTGCACACTGTCTGTAGCGCCCAGGGCGGTTTTTTGAATGTCTTTATGGGGTGGCTGCGCGGTGATGCCACAGAGATATATTTTCTGAATTAAAAAAGCATCTGCGGTTCTAAAAACAGAGCCTATATTGTTAAGGCTTCTTATGTTGTCAAGAATAATAATGAGTGGGGTTTTTTCTGAATTCTTAAATTCTTCAGGATTTAACCTGTCCAGTTCGCTGTTTTTTAATTTACGGTGTTTCATGGAGGCAAAGATACGTTCCTTATAGAAATAGTTATTTTTACTATGGAGAAATCATGCGGCTAAAGTGGTTTAAACGCTGTTAAACTTTTCTTTAAATCTTAGTGTTTTATACTTTCATTCAATTTTGAAGCAGGAACAAAAAAAGTAATAAAAGCAAAGGGAACAAGATTTTTACATCTGTGTTCCCTTTGACATTGTATTCCTTCAGGGGGCATTATCTCGCGAAGTTCAATGGGTATGTTCTCAGCTATAAAATTTCAGCACCCCAATACAATAGTATAAATATAGGAAACGTATTGAAAATAAACAAGTTATTAGCAATATTTTAACGGTTTGTTTTTTGTAGGTCATTCAGTAACTTCAGGATTAAAAACAGGCATCTTTACACTTAAAATTTTTCAGTAAAAAAGGTGGGAATCAATTTATAAATAGGGCTATTTAATGTATATTCTCAACCTGATAAATTAAAAAATCTATGAAGCAAACCAAGGTCCTAAACTTTATTAAAGATGTATTAGAAAATATGCCAATAGGCTGGATAGAAATAACAACACACCGGCTGGATATTTATAATGAAGAACTGGCAAAAACCCAATTTCTTGAACAATTTGAAATTTTATTCAACAACAATAATGCTTCCCCTGATGCTTTAAAAAAATTACCTACGGCTTATGACTACATTCGTCTGGGGCATCCTTTGTCCTGTGTGCTGGAGTGGGGGATTGCTAAATTGCAAGCATTAAAAGCAGAAAATGTAATTAGTTTTTCTTCCGTAACAATCCCTGTTTTGGCTGTTTTGCGAAAAAACCTACTACTTAATAAAAACACCCGGATTACGTATACTGGTGAGCTTCCAGATTGTTTTAATGCTGAAATAATTAAAAAAGTTTATGGCTATAATTTCGAATTAAAAAAAGTTGAAAATGCAGCAGCAGTTTCTTCATTTGACGGAAGCACAATTTTTATTTCACAACAAGCAGAAATTAAAGCAGAGACGCTTACTTCGGCAATAGATTTTTCTGTTGCTATCTATCCTTCTCTGGGAAGTATTTTAACTGTGAACAGCTTAAAAAATGAAGCTTATATTTCAGAAATACAACACGTGCGGAGAAGAGAGACTATCGCCATGACCCCCTCTAATTGTTATGCCGCTTTACAATTGCTAGTGGAGCAAGCAGTGACAAGCAGGAAAAAAACGAGTGTTAAAACCAACAAACAAGCTGTACTAAAATTAATTAAGAATATTACCGGTACAACTGCAACTCCTCTCGTGGGATCAAGTGGGCTGTCAATCCAGTACGCTATTATGATGGGGCTTATTCATGATGCACAGGAAAATCATCCAGGGAAAGCTATTAAGTTTATTGTTCCTCCCAATTGCTATGGCGGGACAAACGATCAGGCAAGGCGGGTAGCAGCTTGTCTTGATACAGTTGCGATTGTAGATTTGCCTGTGGACGGTAAGAATGATATGGTTCAAAGTATAGACCGCGTTTTAAATGACATTGCAAAACAAGATGCCATTCCATACATAATTGCGGAGATTCCAACAAACCCAAGGGTTGAGGTACCAGATCTAAAAAAACTAAAAGCTGTTTTAAGTACCAGTCGTACCACAGCAACAGGCGAAATTGCTATAGCTCCTGTTTTTATTTTAGATCAAACCTTTTGTCCAAACGTAGCCTTTTTAGGAGAAGGGGAGGTGCTTTCCACCGTAAAAGCTATCTCTTATGCCAGTGGTTCCAAATTTCCAAGTGGCGGAAAATGCACTGCAGGGTATTGTGTTGCAAATAAAAAAGCTGAAACTCTTTTAGAAAAGATTGCCACACACCTACATCTTTGTGATAATGAAGCTACGGCACTCCAATATGAAATACTAGCCACCCAGTTGCCTTCTATGAATCAAAGAATAGCAGCAGCATATAAAAACACACTTGAATTTGTGACTTTTATAAAGAAGGTACTGCCAGCTGCGAAGCTAAATTTTGTTTCCGAAGAATTGGCACAACAAGGGTTTACGCCTTCAGTTTTTTCATTGGACCTCCCCTCCAAAGGAACTACTCCTGAAGAAAAAGAAGTGTATAAAAGAGCGTTAAATCTTAAACTAATTAATTTAATGATTACTGAAATACCTTATGAATGTAAGTTTTGTGTAAGTTATGGGCAATTAAAAGGTTCGTATTGGACCATTCCTGCTACTTCTACACAGGGAACTACTAAAGAAGGTGACAAAGATTATATTGTACGAGCCTCCCTTTCTCCAGATTTGGATCTTGAACTGCATAAAAAAGTATTTCTAAAATTTGCAGAAACTATATAGGGAAGTGTTTTGGGGTGGTCCAATTTTTTAAATAGAGTAATCTACATAGTATATCTGTTCTTTCTTACTTATAAGAGAAGGTAGATGAAACCTATACTTTTGTAACTTAGAGGAACATAAATGTATGTACATACGTGAGCGAAGCTGGAAAACAAAAAAAGAAAAGAATACGTCAAAAGATTAAAAGAAACGCAAGAATTTCGAGGTATGTAATCTATAAAGAAACATTAATAGACTTTAGAGAGCAATTCTGGTCTTTTATTGGTGCATTTGTTGGTATAGGTGTAATTGCATTTGTCCAATCGTTGTACTTGCCCAAATTGGAAAACATACTTTTAATTGGGTCGTTTGGAGCATCCAGTGTTTTAATTTTTGCCGCGATTCAAAGCCCATTAACACAACCCAGAAATTTTATAGGCGGACAAATAATTTCTGGGGTTATTGGAGTTACTGTATTTAAATTTCTTCCAGATATTATTTGGATTACAGCGCCACTTGCCGTTGCATCATCAATTCTTGCAATGCAAATTACCAAAACATTACATCCGCCAGGTGGGGCAACAGCGCTTATTGCGGTAATTGGAACGGAAAAAATAAGAAGTTTGGGTTATTTTTATGTTATTTCACCCGTTTTAACGGGAACGCTTATTCTATTTGTGACGGCACTAATTTTTAATAATATGACCAAACACAGAAAGTATCCAACCAATAGCAACTGGACAAGAGTTTTTAAAAGTAAAGGGCTAAAGAAAAAACAGTAGAGAGAGGAAAGGCAGGCTTTAAAAAAACAAAGGGAACAAGCTTTATAAGGCTGTGTTCCCTTTGATATTGTATTCCTTCAGTGAGCATTATCTCGCGAAGTTCAATGGGTGTATTTTCAGCTATAGTTTAGTGAGCACCCCAATACAATACTATAAATTTAGAAAAACTTCTGGATATAAGAAAAACATTCACAAGGTTTTAACTTTTAAACCTCTAATCTTCAATTTTATAGGTTTGTTAATAAAACCCGACAACTTCGTTCTTAAGAAATTTCAGTTTAGGATAAGATTTCTGTATTTTTATAGGTCTAATTTATAACATTCCAATGGCCAAGAAAGTTACCCCGTTAATGAAGCAGTACAATACCATTAAGGCAAAGTATCCTGATGCGTTGTTACTATTTAGAGTGGGCGATTTTTACGAAACTTTTGCCAGTGATGCAGAAAAAGCAGCAAAAATTTTAAACATTACACTTACTTCCAGGAATAATGGGGGGGACCAGACAGCGTTGGCAGGTTTTCCGCATCATAGCTTGAATACCTATTTGCCAAAACTGGTAATGGCAGGGTGTCGTGTGGCTATTTGTGACCAGCTGGAGGATCCTAAAAAAACCAAAACCATAGTAAAACGCGGGGTTACAGAATTAGTAACGCCAGGGGTAGCCCTTAATGACGATATTTTACAAAGCAAGCGCAACAATTTTTTGGCGGCAGTACATTTTGGAAAAGAAACATTGGGTGTTTCTTTTTTAGACGTTTCCACAGGAGAGTTTTTAACTGCGGAAGGGTCTTCGGAATATATAGATAAATTGCTCCAAAATTTTAATCCGAGTGAAGTGCTTTTCAGCAAACAAAAACGCAAGCAATTTTCTGAAATATTTGGGGATGGGTTTCATACATTTTATCTGGAAGATTGGGTTTTTCAGAAGGATTATACTTCAGAATTACTTGAAAAGCATTTCGATGTAAAAAACTTAAAAGGATTTGGCGTAGCTCATTTACAAGCTGGAACCATTGCAAGTGGTGCAGCACTACACTATCTGGGCGAGACACAGCACAGCAACTTAAAACACATTACCAAGCTTGCCCGTATTGCTGAAGACGCTTATGTGTGGATGGATCGCTTTACCATTCGTAATCTGGAGTTGTATCATAGCACCCAACAAAATGCGGTGACGTTGCTGGATGTGCTAGATAAAACTATTTCTCCCATGGGAGGGCGTATGTTGAAGCGCTGGCTTGCACTACCGCTAAAAAATGCTGAAAAAATTACCAGACGGCATGAGGTGGTAAGTTTTTTACTGGAGCACCCGCAACTGTTGGAAAAGGCAAAAACCCACATTAAAAAAATGGGCGATCTGGAGCGGCTTATTTCAAAAACGGCTACGGGTAAAATTAATCCGCGGGAGGTGGTGCAGTTAAAAAACTCCATGGAAGCCGTAGTGCCGTTGAAAAAATTAGCAATGCAGTCTAAAAATGAGTCCCTTCAAATTATAGGGGAACAACTAAACGATTGCGAATTACTTCGGAATAAAATAACTGAAACCCTTGTTGAAGAATCCCCGGTGGCTATTGGCAAAGGAAATGCCATTACAGCGGGAGTTTCAGAAACACTAGATGAACTACGTGCTATTGCAACCGGTGGAAAAGATTATCTGGATGCTATGCTTAAAAGAGAAAGTGAGCGTACGGGTATTACGTCTCTAAAAATAGCTTCCAACAATGTATTTGGGTATTATATTGAGGTACGGAATACACATAAGGATAAGGTGCCAGCAGCATGGATACGTAAACAAACCCTGGTAAGTGCAGAACGTTATATTACCGAAGAATTAAAAGAATACGAAACTAAAATCCTGGGTGCTGAAGAGAAAATACTGATTCTGGAACAGGAACTTTTTACCAAAATGGTGCAATGGATGCTTCAGTTTATTGCTCCTGTACAGCAAACTGCGGCTTTAGTAGCAGAGTTGGATTGTTTAGCTTCTTTTGCTACCCATGCTAAGGAATGTAATTATGTTAGACCAGTTCTGGATGATACGTTCGATCTGCACATTGAAGAAGGACGGCATCCGGTAATAGAGCAACAGTTGCCACCTGATAGCCCTTTTGTAGCGAACGATGTATTTCTGGATAGAGACAACCAGCAACTTATCATGATCACAGGGCCCAATATGAGTGGTAAAAGTGCTATTTTGAGACAGACAGCGCTCATTGTATTACTGGCGCAAATGGGGAGTTTTGTACCAGCAACCGCAGTACGAATGGGGTGCGTAGATAAAATATTTACACGGGTTGGTGCGAGCGATAATATTTCGATGGGCGAGAGTACGTTTATGGTAGAGATGAATGAAACAGCGAGTATTTTAAACAATGTTTCGGAGCGTAGTTTAATTTTGCTCGATGAAATTGGTCGTGGTACCAGTACCTACGATGGTATTTCTATTGCCTGGGCTATAAGCGAGTACCTGCATGAACATCCCAGTAAAGCAAAGACACTATTTGCAACGCACTACCACGAGCTCAATGAAATGACAGAAACCTTCAGCAGGATTAAAAATTACAATGTTTCGGTTAAAGAATTAAAAGACACTGTATTGTTTCTTCGGAAACTGGTGCCAGGGGGATCGCATCACAGCTTCGGAATTCATGTGGCAAAAATGGCAGGTATGCCTAAAATTGTACTAGAGCGTGCCAATAAAATTTTGAAACGCCTGGAGAAAAGCCATTCTAGTGAAGAACTAAGTGATAAGATGAAGAAGATTTCAGAAGAAGAAATGCAACTTAGTTTTTTTAAGCTGGACGATCCATTGCTGGAAGAACTCCGTGATGAAATTTCAGATCTGGATATTGATACACTTACTCCTGTAGAAGCATTAATGAAGCTTAATGAAATGAAGCGAATGTTACAGCGCAGTGCAGTAGTAAGAAAAAACAAATAAATTAATTACCTATCTTATTCTTTCTATAGTAAAAAAAACTCTCTTTTAAAGAGCGTTTTATATTAGCGCTTAGACTTCAAATTCCAGCTTTTATCTATAGTATACCTGGTATATTAAAAAGAGAGGGCTACTATATAAGCTTATTTTCGTTTGAGTAGAATTTGTTATTTGAAATGAAGAAGTTTATGGGTTTTATGGTGTAACGCTATATTTTAAATGGAATATAGTTTGCTTTAGATATACAGCAGGTGTTAATTTGTTAAAAACAATAAAGCCAGATCTAGAGATCTGGCTTTATAGCTAAAAGTACTGAAGACGGGACTTGAACCCGTACGGACATTTCTGTCCACTGGATTTTAAGTCCAGCGTGTCTACCAATTCCACCACTTCAGCATTGGTATTATGTGTTCGATAGTAAAATTCAATAACCGTTTAAGATGGCTGAGTGTTTTTTAAAACGCAGTTTTAAAAAAACGTATCGAAGCAGAGCGAAAAACGGGATTCGAACCCGCGACCTCCACCTTGGCAAGGTGGCGCTCTACCAACTGAGCTATTTTCGCGTATGTAAATAAGAACGAAGCTTTCTAACTGAAAGCGGTTGCAAATTTAAAACTTTTACAAAAATGACAAAGCATTATTTACTATAAATATTCAAATTCTTTTTTACTGAAAATTTAAAGTTCGTCACTCATCAATTTTTTAACTTCTTCGTTTGCGTCTGCATTTAAAACTTCGGCAACAGCATTTCGTTTGCTAACCCGATAGGATACAAATATGAGTAATAATAAAATAGGAATAATAACAGGTATAGAGTAAAAGAAGTCAAACTCATCTATAAACTGAATTTGATGGTTAATAACTCCCGAGAGTTGAAAGAGAAACATTGTGAGGGGAACAAGAATGGCGTATTTCCACCAATTTCTGGAAGTTACAAACCAGATGGCAGTAATTAATACAAAGGTAATTTTTGTAAAAAGTGCATGCATATAGGCTTGCACATTACCAAAATTTCCAGCCTCAATCGTCCCAAATGCTGTCTCCCAGGTTTCGCCAGATTCAGCCGGGGCGTATTTATAAATATAAAATAAAAAAGGTGTTGCTGTTAATGTTAATGACAGCAACACCCCTGATATAAAAGCCTTTTTTCTATCCGTTTGGCGGAACTTCATATTTTGCTTTGTCAATTTGTTGGTCATTTGTCGCTTGATCTTCTGGGGTACAGCTAGCAGCTAATGCTAGTACGGCTAAAATAAACATAAGTTTTTTCATAAGTATAGGTTTTGAGTTAATTTGTTACTTGTTATTGTTAGTACAATGATACAGGCAAAAGACTTAAAATCCTATAGTGCTGATTAACTAATATTTATGTAATTTTATCCCTTTTTTATGTTTTTTATCGTTAAAATATGTTTTTTATCGATTTTTATAAATATATTTTTTGTGAGTTATCGATGTGCTTTTTGGATGAATTTCTGGGTGTTTTTAAAGCAAATGTATGTTGTAAAATAAGTCCAGATGAGCTTTTTTAATTAAGATTTTAAAAGCCTTTTTTAGCTATTTTTTTACTTTCCTTTCTAAAAGTACTCGTATAATTTTGGTTAATAAAGTAATTTAATAATGGTATGTGGTAATAAAACAGACGAGTATGTTAACATATTTAATTGATTTTTATTTTTTCAAGTTACAGATTTAGACAAAAAAATCCCTTTCAGAACTCTGAAAGGGATTTTTTAAAAATATTAATGGGAAATTAAACGTCATCCTCACCGTTTACATCATCGGTGTCATTAATTTCTTCGTTTATCTCTTCTCCAGCTTCATTAGCTGCATTTTCAGCTGCATCTCCTGCTGCTTCTAAGTTGTTTTCTGTGTCTTGTGCAGCAGCTTCTACTGCGTCTTCAGCTTTTTCTTCGGTTGTTTCTCTACAAGAGTAAATTGAAAATACCAAAGCTAAAGCTGCAAAGGATACAAATAATTTTTTCATTGTGTTAGTGTTATGATTAATAGAGTGACAAGTTAAATAAATTTAGATAACTATTCTGTTAAAAATTAGTTATCGTCTTCGCCATTCATATCGTCGGTCTCGTTAATTTCTTCATCAATCTCTTCATCTGCGTTGTCTAGCGCCTTGTCAATAGCTTCTCCTGTCTCTTCAGCAGCTTCTTCAATGGCTTCCCCAGCTTGTTTTAAATTGTTTTCCGTGTCTTCGGCAGCAGCTTCTATAGCTTCTTCTGCTTTTTCACCTGTTGTTTCTCTGCATGAGGAGATGCTTGCTACTAAAGCTAACGCAGCAAAGCTTAAAAATATTTTTTTCATAATTGGTTGTTTTATTGTTAACAGACCATAAAAGTACTCAATTTTTTAATTTGGGAGTTTTTTCAGATAAGTATTTCCAATAACGTTTAGGAACGTGTTGCAGGTGTAGTTTCATATTTTTTCTGGAAGCAATATTGGTGCTTGTAAAGTAATTTTGCCACAATTCTTGAAACGCTTGTTCATCTTCTGTAAAATAATACGTGGCTTGTGAGGCTTTGTAAATTTCTTCAGACACCTGTAGGGTAACATACTTTATTTCTTTCAAATCATAATATATACCATACTTCCTTTTCAAGTCATAAATTAACCATTTTTGGTCTGCATACCTGTTTTTAAAATGTCTGGCATTAAGTGGTAATACATTAAAGTCTGGGGTTACTGTTGCAAAATAAAGCCCATCTTTTGTAAGTCGAAATCGTACAAATGCGTCCATTCTATGCTTTTCCCGTTGTACCATTTTCACTGTTTTAGCTATTTTCAAGATTTCAGAGTCTGCAAAGTCTTTGTCAATGTGTCGTTTTTCTGAAAGAGATCGTTTTATAAAATGAAGTAAGGAATTTTCTATACCTACTATCTCGCTTAAAAAAGCTTTGTAAATATTGTTTTTTCCTTCGGCAGTACACTGTTGAGCCAAACCTTTCCATACCCTATTGGCTTTTTCAGAATCTGTAATCACGCATGAATATTCAGAAAAAAAAGTTGCTGCGGCAAGTTCTTTTTTTTCAATACTGACATTTGTATGTTTTTCTTCATATGTCTGAAATACAGCGGATAGAAAGCCTTCGAAAGTACCGTCATATACAAGTGTAGTTTTCATATAGCTAGAGGTGTTTCTATAGAAGAAAATAAATTAAGTTGGTGGTTGTAGGTTGCTTTGTATTTACTGGTAGACTGTTGCAGAATAAGACTTTTAATTTGTGCTGCAGTTCTGTCTTTTGTTTCAAATTTGTTAGAATCACACACTATAAAGTATTTGCTTCTATTGGTGGCAATACCAATGGCTTTTAGATGTTCCCAATTTAGGTTTCTAAAACGTCTTGCATGAAGTATCTTCTGAACCGATTTCATTCCAACTCCAGGAATACGAGCCAGCAGGGTTTTATCTGCTTTGTTGACATCAATAGGAAAAAGATGCAAATTTCGCAATGCCCAACTCAGTTTCGGATCTATATCGCTATCCAGATTAGGGTATTCTTTATTGAGCAATTCCCGAATGTCGAACCCATAAAACCGAAGTAGCCAATCGGTCTGATACAATCTGTTTTCCCGCAGCATTGGGACTTCTGTACCAATAGAAGGTAAGCGAGTATCATAGCTAATGGGAATGTACCCCGAATAATACACCCGTTTCATATTAAATTGTTTGTAGAAGTATGCAGAAGTATACATAATTTCGGCATCAGTTTCGCCGCTCGCGCCAATAATCATTTGAGTGCTTTGTCCTGCAGGAGCATAAACAGGAGTGTTTTTAATGAGTTTTTTTTCAGATTTATACTGAATGATTTCATCTTTTACTTTTTGCATGGGTTTTATAAAGTCTTCCCGCTTTTTATCTGGAGCCAAAAGTTTTAGTCCTGTTTCTGAAGGAATTTCAATGTTTACGGAAAGTCTGTCTGCATATAATCCAGCTTCCCGCATTAATTCATCACTCGCTCCCGGAATAGATTTTAAATGAATGTAGCCATTAAAATTTTCTTCTTCCCGAAGTTTTTTTGCTACCTGAATTAGCCGCTCCATGGTAGTATCTGCATCTTTAAAAATACCACTGCTTAAAAAAAGGCCTTCAATATAATTACGCCTATAAAAAGCGATGGTTAAGTCTACCACTTCCTGAACTTTAAAGGCAGCCCTTTTAATATCGTTACTTTTTCTGGTTACACAGTAGGCACAATCGAATATACAATGATTGGTAAGTAGGATTTTTAATAAGGAAACACAACGCCCATCCTCGGTGTAGCTATGGCAAATGCCCATTCCCGAGCTATCTCCTAATCCTTTGTTTTTATTTGCACGTTTGCTTCCGCTAGAAGAACAGGATACATCATATTTTGCAGCATCTGCAAGAATATTTAATTTTTCTTTTATTCTTTCAAAATTCATATTATTGGAATAATGACAAAAGTATGGAAATATTCCTATTATTAGGAAATAGTCCTGTTAATTGTTAGGATATATTCCAAAAAAGTGTATCTTCGAAAGATGGAATCTAAACTATCTATTGAAGCGAGACGCTTTAAAAAAGTACGGGAGGAACAGCATCATACCCAACAATCTTTTGCAGAATTGCTTGAAATTGGCACGACCACTGCGGATATTGAACGGGGAAAAACTAAAATTTCCGGTAAAGTTGTAATGGAATTATTACAACAGTTTCAAATAAATCCGTTGTGGTTGTTTGGAAAGAGTTTTACGCAATATCTTGATGTACACGGAGGAAACGTTGGGCCGAAAATAATTTCTATAGACCAGGAAGATAACGATACTATATTATTAGTAAATCAAAAAGCAGCGGCGGGGTATCCACATAACATACAGGATGTAGGATGGTACGAAACCTTACCGGCGTTTAATATTCCGCTACCGCAATACCGCAATGCCACCTATCGTGGTTTTCAAGTAGAGGGAGATAGTATGTTGCCCAATATAAGACCAAATGAATGGGTGCTGGGTAAGGCGGTGCCAAATATTTCTGAAGCCAGCGATAGTAAAATTTACATCGTGGTTTTACACGATTCGGTATTGGTAAAAAAGCTTCAGAAAATTCCTGGTGCTCCAGAGAAAGTCCGGTTAATTTCTTTAAATCCAGAATACATTCCGTTACATGTAGAAGTTAAAAACATACAAGAATTATGGATGGTTAACAGCAAACTTACCTTTGGTCTGGACGAACCTTCCGAAAGTACTTTGTTACGGCAACTGCAACAATCTATGGAAGAGCTAAAAGGACAAATTAGTAATTTGAATACATAAAAAAAGCTCCGTGATAGTACGCGGAGCTTTTTTTTGGATTTTAAGATACTTAATTATCGTCGTTGTCGGTCTTAATCTTTATTTTTTGATCACCGTCATCTTCTTTAATTTTCACTTTTTTATCGTCAGTTTCCATTTTAATTTTTACATCGCCGTCATCCTCTTTCACTTTAATGTCGGCACCTTCATCCTGCATTTCTTCTACAAGGGTTTCGGCTTCTGTTTTTTCTTCGGTATCTCTACAAGATGTAAAAGTTGCAGCTAAGGTTAAGATAGCAAAACCCGTTAAAACTAATTTTTTCATAGTATGGTTGTTTTTATTTTAGTTGTCGTCCTCACCAGTTACGGCGTCTTCAACATCGTCTGCTGCATCTTCAATAGCATCTGCTGTATCGTCTGCTGCATCCTCAATATCATCGGCAACATCGTCTGCAACGTCATCTACATCATCAACCATGTCGTCAGCGTCATCTGCTTCAACTTCAATTTTGGTTTCTTTTGTATCTCTACAGGATACAAATGCAGTGCTTAACGTAAACACTACTGCCAGGCTTAAGATTATTTTTTTCATAATGATTGTTTTATTGTTGGTTTAATTAATCGTCGTTTCCAATTTTGTCGATTTCCTCGTTAATTTCTTCGTTAACTTCTTTGTCAACTTCTTTGGCGGCACGTTCAAGGATTCCGCCGTCATCGTCACTTTTTTCTACTTCAACTTCTCTTTCAACTATTACCTCTTTTGTTTCGGTTTTCGTTTCTCTACAAGAAGTGGTGGTTGCCATTGCAAAGAACAGGGATGCCAAAATCATTATTTTTTTCATAGGGTGTGGTTTGCGTTAAATTATAAAACAAAGCTACATATTTTAACATTTGGTGAATCGTAAAGTTTTATTAAAGTTTTGTAGCACGGGTTTTTGTTTGTGTAGTTTTAAAATAAAAACATGAGCTTCTCTAAATTGTATGCCTTTTTAGGTAAACTTCATAAAAACAATAACAAAGAATGGATGGATGCACACAGGGATGAGTACCATAATGTGCGCAATTTTTATATGGAATGGTTAGATGCCATGAATGTGAAATTAGCCCAGACAGACCCAGATTATTTTGATACTCCAGGGAGGAAGGCTATAAACCGTATTAATAATAACTTACTATTTCATCCCAATAAGCCCGTATATAAGGATCATTTTGGGGCTGGTTTAGACCAGGTACGCAAGCAAGGTGATTTTTATATCCATTTAGGGATTCATGAAAATTTTATTGGCGGAGGCTATTGGCACCCTTCATCAAAAATTTTAAAAAGTATTCGGCAGGCAATTGATTATAATGGTGAAGCGTTAGCGCACATACTTCAAAAAAAGAGTTTTAAAGCACTATTTGGCGAAATGGTGGAAGACACTTCCTTAAAAACTGCTCCAAAAGGATTTTCTCAAGACCACAGGCATATAGCTTTATTACGCAGGAAGTCCTTTGCGGTGTCAGTTCAACTTACGCAGGAGGAAGTACTTAAAAACGATTTTGAAGCTAAAGTAATTACTATATACAAAGAAATGCTTCCATTTAGGCGGTATTTAAATACGGCAGTAACTGTTTAGACTTTCAAAACTAGTTTTGGTTGTCTTTAAAATAATTTAATACCATATGTGTAGCACCTGTATTGCTGTTTACAAAATGTCCGGCAATCATTCCTGCTTTGTCTCTAAAAGCTGCGTTTTTTGCTAGTTTTGTTAGGATTTGCGTACATTCTTCAGCATTTTTAATACTGAAAAGTCCTGCTAAAGATTGCAGTCTTTCGGCTTCAGGGAAATCATCAAAATTTTTACCAATTACCACAGGGACTCCAAAAGTAGCGGGTTCCAGTATGTTGTGCAGCCCTTCGTTGCCCATTGCCCCACCTACATAGGCAATATCTGCATAACTGTAAATTTTGGTAAGTAAGCCAATAGTGTCCACTAGTAGTACAGATGTTGAAGCTAGGGTTGCACCTGTATCTTTAAGTTGTGTATATTTTAGTGTAGGGAGTTTTATTTTTTTCTGAAAGGCGTCAATTTTCCCTATATCCATTTTATGGGGGGCAATTACAAATTTTATAGTTGCTGAAGTATTAATAAATGGAAGTAGTACGGTTTCATCCTCGGGCCAGGTACTTCCGCATACCACACAAAGTGAATCTCCTTTAAATTCATCCATAAATTTTAAGGTATTGTCTTGTTCAATTTGGTGTGAAACTCTGTCGAATCTAGTATCTCCGCTTACTGTAACATTCGTGATGCCAATATCTTTTAGCAATACTTCCGAGTTTTTATTCTGAACAAAAATATGGTCAAAACAGCGTAAAGCTTTTCGCATAAAATTTCCATAGGATTTAAAAAAAACCTGATTCTCTCGAAAAACACCAGAAATTAACAACGTATGTACTTTGTGTTCTTTTAGCTGAAAAAGATAATTAGGCCAAAACTCATATTTAACAAAAAATGCCATTGTAGGATGTGCTAGTGCTACAAACTTACGTGCGCTGGCACGAGTGTCCATGGGTAAATAGACCACTGCATCGGCAATAGGGGTGTTTTTTTTAATCTCATAGCCCGATGGTGAAAAGAACGAAACTATTATTTTATATGTTGGATAGTGTTTTTTTATAGCTTCCATAATAGGGAGGCCCTGTTCAAACTCACCTAAAGAGGCACAGTGAAACCATACTGTTTCGTCTGTAGGTGTAATTTTTTCTTTTAAAACAGCAAAAGTTTGCTGTCTACCCTGTATAAAAAGCTTCATTTTTTTACTAAAGCCCTGCGAGAGCCAGAGAAAAAAACTCATGATATAGGTTGCTATGTTGTAAAGTGTACCCACAGGGCGCTAAATTAGCAAATTTAGCGCAGCTTCTGTTAATCTATAAATAATATGGCAAGGCTTAGGGTTTTTCGTATTTTTACCAAAGCGAATTTCAAAGAGTACAGTAACAATATCTGCTTTTGTGGATAGAAATAAATACCCGTTGTATCGGGACAAACGCATGAAAAAAATACAAATGGTCGACTTAAAGGGCCAATACGAACATATAAAAGAACAAGTAAATACATCTGTTCTTGAAGTAATTGAATCTACAGCATTTATAAATGGGCCAGAGGTTCATGCCTTTCAAAAAGAACTGGAAGATTACCTGGGTGTAAAGCATGTAATTCCTTGTGCCAATGGTACAGACGCATTGCAAATAGCAATGATGGGATTAGGTTTACAGCCTGGAGACGAGGTGATTACTGCCGACTTTACCTTTGCTGCAACCGTTGAGGTAATTGCGCTACTACAATTAACTCCTGTTTTGGTAGATGTAGATCCCATTAATTTTAATATAGATATTAATGCGGTTAAAAAGGCGATTACCCCCCGCACCAAGGCTATTGTCCCTGTGCACTTATTTGGTCTGGCTGCCAATATGGATGCCATTATGGAACTTGCCGAAGCGCATAATTTATACGTAATTGAAGATAATGCGCAAGGTATTGGAGCAAATTATACTTCAAGAAATGGTACAAAAACAAAAACAGGAGGCATTGGGCACGTAGGTTCTACTTCCTTTTTTCCTTCAAAAAACCTGGGTTGCTATGGTGACGGAGGTGCTATTTTTACCAATGATGATGAGTTGGCGCATACCATTCGGGGTATTGTTAATCACGGGATGTATATTCGGTATCATCATGATGTGGTTGGGGTGAACTCCAGATTGGACTCTATTCAGGCTGCAATTTTAAGAGCAAAGTTGCCACATCTGGATACTTATAATGCAGCGCGTAGAAATGCAGCTAGAAAGTACACCACAGCATTTACAGGAGTTGAAGGAATTATTACCCCAACTGGGTTTTGTGATGCAGCCAGTACGGTTTGTGATGTATGCGATTGTCATGTATTTCACCAGTATACGTTGCGTATTACCAATGCAAATAGAGATGCATTGGTAGCGCACCTTAACGAAAATGATATTCCCTGTGGTGTATATTACCCAATTCCGTTGCATCTACAGAAAGCCTATGCGGACCAGCGTTACAAAGAAGCAGATTTTGCTGTTACAAATCAGTTAGTAAAAGAAGTGATTTCATTGCCTATGCACACAGAACTGGACGATGAGCAAATAAACTTTATCACTGAAACAGTTATTAATTTTGTTGCAAAATAGATGAAAAAAGTACTCGTTACAGGTGGTCTTGGGTATATTGGGTCGCATACAGTAGTGGCATTGCAAAATGCCGGATATGAAGTTGTAATCATCGACAATCTTTCTAATACCTCTATAGATGTTCTGGAGGGAATTACTGAAATTACTAAAACCCCGCCAGTATTTGAAAGATTAGACCTACGTATTAAAAGTGATGTAGCGGCTTTTTTTCAGAAACACAATACACTGGATGGAGTAATTCATTTTGCTGCTAGTAAAGCTGTTGGCGAAAGTGTAGAAAAACCTTTACTGTATTACGAAAATAATATTAACTCTTTAGTGTATTTATTGCAGGAATGTAAGGCGCATAATATTTCAAACTTTATATTCAGTTCTTCTTGTACCGTCTATGGCGAGCCAGATTCACTTCCCATAAACGAAGAGGCTCCTATTAAAGATGCTACTTCTCCTTACGGAAATACTAAACAAATTAGTGAAGAGATTATAAGGGATGTATGCCATGTCTCAGCTTTAAAAGCAATTGCTTTGCGTTATTTTAATCCTGTAGGGGCTCATAAAACGGCCTTAATTGGAGAGTTGCCAGTAGGAGTTCCTCAAAACCTAGTTCCATTTATTACCCAAACTGCAGCAGGAATCCGAAAAGAACTATCGGTTTTTGGTGCCGATTATAATACACCAGATGGAAGTTGTATTCGCGATTACATACATGTTGTAGACCTTGCAGAAGCACACGTTAAAGCTGTTGAGAAATTAATAAGAGCAGAAAATACGGCTAAATTCAGTGTTTTTAATGTAGGGACTGGACAGGGAAACAGTGTTTTGGAAGTAGTGCACGCTTTTGAAGAGGTTACTGGTGAAAAATTAAATCACACAATTGTAGACCGTCGTCCAGGAGATGTAGTGGCAGTGTATGCAGATACCAAAAAAGCCAATGAAGAACTAGGCTGGAAGGCCGCACGGGATCTTAAAGATGCATTGGCCTCTGCCTGGGCATGGGAAAAAAAAGTACGCGGACTGTAAAAGCCTTACTGTATGTTTAACAAAGACTTAGCAAAGCTTTAACGGCAATAACTTGTAATTTTCATTTGTAATACGTTGTTTTGCAGGATAAACAAATAAAAGTCATGCAATTAGTATCAGTCCGAAGAAAGACTAAGAAGGAAAAAAGATTTTCAGAAACTATGGGGATTTTAACTACTAAAGTAGTGTACATTCAAAAAACATTATTAAATATTCCTGTAAAAACACTACACAAATATCGCGAAACCTATTATGGAAAAGTGAAAGATTGTGAGGAATGCAGGATAAGTGCTTAAAACAAACTTTTTAAATAAAAAAATCCCGAAGCTTAAAACTTCGGGATTTTTGTTTGATTCGTTACTGTAATTACACTTCAGCTTTACTGGCGTTTACGCTTCGGTCTATTTTTCGCATTAACCCCTGTAATACATTTCCGGGACCTACTTCAATAAATTCGGTCCCCCCGTCTTTAACCATGTTTTGGATACTCTGCGTCCATTTTACAGGAGCGGTTAATTGAAAAATCAGGTTTTTCTTAATATCTTCAGGATTGGTTACTGCAAACGTAGAAACATTTTGATAGATGGGGCAAGCAGGTTCTGTGAAAACCGTATCGTTAATTGCTGCGGCCAATTCTTCCCGTGCAGGTTCCATAAGAGGACTGTGAAAAGCTCCTCCTACTGGAAGTATTAAAGCTCTTTTTGCACCTGCCTCCGTAAGTTTTTCGCAGGCCAGTTTCACGGCATTTATGTCTCCCGAAATTACTAATTGTCCTGGACAGTTGTAGTTTGCGGCTACTACTGTTCCCGGGGTGTCTGCACAGATAGCTTCTACCAGATGGTCTTCCAGGCCAAGTACCGCAGCCATCGTTGAAGGTTCCAGTTCGCAGGCTTTTTGCATAGCCTGTGCACGTTTGGATACCAATGTTAGTCCATCACTAAAAGCTAAGGTTCTATTAGCTACCAAAGCTGAAATTTCTCCTAAGGAATGACCCGCAACCATAGCTGGTTTAAACGAGTCTCCCATTGTTTTGGCTAAAATGGTAGAATGCAGGAAAATTGCAGGTTGGGTAACCTTGGTTTCCTTTAGTTCATCTGCTGTTCCTTCAAACATAATTTTTGTGATGTCAAAGCCCAGCACATCATTGGCTTGTTGAAATAGTTCTTTTGCTCTGGCTGAAGTTTCGTAAAGATCTTGCCCCATTCCTGTAAACTGGGCTCCCTGTCCCGGGAAAATATATGCTTTCATTGTAGTTGGTTTAGACGGTAAAAATAACATAAAAAATCCCCTTTCTGAAATCTCAAAAAAGGGATTGGTGTATAGATGGTATTTTTAAACCTTGATTTTCCCTGAAGTACCCATGTCTACTTTCTCTCCACTTACAGCAGCTTTTGCTAATTTAAAGAGAGATACAATTTTATTGTCGTCATTGCTCCAGTATGCGGCTTCTTTAGGAGTGAACTTTATAGCGGTAATATTAGGGTCTTCTTCTCCGTTAAACCACGCTTCATCGGTACTGGAAAATAATTCTTTAATGACTTCTCTGTCATGTACAATTTCAGCATACCCGTAAACGCTTAAAAATTTCATGTCACTTCCGCCACTGTATAATAATTGTGTGGAATCGTCTTTAATTATATCGGCATTGTGATCGCTGTTTTTATTGCTTAAAAACCATATAGCACCTTGTTCATCTACTTTTTTTGTACTCATAGGTATAGCACTTATAGGTTGTACACTAAGGTTTGTTGCCATCATACAGATATCTACATCGATAGCAATATCTCTGATTTTTTCGATAGCCTTCTGGCTGTATAAATTTTCTTGACTCATAGTTTTTTGTTTTATCTAAATATACATAGAACTTAGCCCGGTTGTCCCCAAGAAATTGCCAAAGTATATTGAAAATTTTGTTAACTGAAAGCCTGTAAAATTCTTTGAACCTGCGGAAGATACCCGCTTCCAAAAATATTGAGATGTACCAGTAAATAGTATAGTTGAAAAAGAGGAATACGGGCTTTCCAAGAATCTTCCAGCGGGAAAACTTCATTGTAAACTGAAAATACTTCCTGTGGAAAACCCCCGAATAACTGCATCATTGCAAGATCCATTTCGCGGGGAGCAAAAGAAACAGTAGGATCTATTAAAACCGGGGTTCCGTTTGCCGAAATCAGATAATTTCCATTCCAGAGATCCCCGTGAATTAAAGATGGGGCTTCCTGCGGTATTAATTCTGAAACCTTGTTAAAAAAGGAGTCAAGATCTTTAAATGCAAACCCATTTTTAGCGGCGAGGTTAAATTGGGGTTGCAACCGCTGGTTTATATAAAAATCCGTAGAAGTGGCTTCACAGGAATTGGGTTGTGGAAGCGAGGCAATATAATTAGGATACGGTAAGCCAAAATATTTTTGGGTTATTTTGTGCATTTTGGCTAAGTTTTCGGCAAAAATTGACCAAAAATGCTTTGTTTTTACACCTTTTTCAATCTTTTCTAACAAAATATAGGAGGTTCCCTTTGTTGCACCATAAGCCAACACCTCTGGAATTTTGAAAGTATGGGAAGCGGCGAGGAGTTGCAATCCTTTTGCTTCAGTTTCAAACATTTTGGGAAATCTTGATGCATTATTGAGCTTTATCACAAAATTGCCCTGTTGACAATACAGGGCATACACCGTATTAATATCGCCTCCGGAAAGTGGTTTAAATTCTTTTAATTTTAATGAATTTTTTTCGGCTATTTCCTTTAGGGTAGCTTGCATGCTTAACATAATTTTATTGCGACTACGACTTAATGGGCTATTTCCTAACCCACGTTTCATACGTAAAAGAATACGTGTGCTTTTCGTCTTTTGGATGTGAAACTTCTGCAATAAGGTCCCATTGAGATTTGTCTATCTCCGGAAAAAAAGTATCAGCCTCAAAAGTACCGTGAACACGAGTAAGTTCAATTTTATCGGCTACCTCCATTCCCATCGTATAAATCTCGCCACCACCAATAATGAAAGGCTGCGGATCACTTGCAGCTTTTAACAATGCTTCATCTATAGAATGTACCACAACCGCTCCTTGCTTTTTGTAGTCTTTATTTCTGGTAATAACTAGGTGCGTTCTATTGGGTAATGGCTTGGGGAAGCTTTCAAAGGTTTTTCTTCCCATGATAATGTAATGTCCTGTTGTGAGTTGCTTAAACCTTTTAAAATCGTCTGGAAGATGCCAGACCAGGTCGTTATCTTTTCCTAGTTCGTTGTGTTGTCCTGCGGCTGCAATTATAGTGATCATGCTTGTTCTGGAGGTAAAGAGTTGGGATCGTTTTTTTTTACTTGGGGCGTTTGCGAAGGGGTGTTTAAAGCTTCAGCTTCCCGGCTAGCTTTAACCTGGTCTACGGTTACTTCCTGCACAGCTTGTTTTTTAAGTTGAGAGATTCGGGTTTCTTGTTGTTTTTTTAGTTTTTCTAGTTGTTGGTTTTCCCACTCTTTGCCCATGAATTTGTTCATTACAAAAACATTAAAAACGTGAATAAGTAATAAAAAAACCCAAAGCAAAACAGCCCAGACCGACCAGTCTTTTATAAAAAAGTTTTCACCTTTTTTAAGCACCAGATTAATTACCAGAAGCAGCACAGCTCCTACCAAAAACAGTATAAAGTGACGCATTAACCCTTTTTT